>NZ_JVEL01000133.1:0-876 GCF_001076875.1 Serratia sp. 506_PEND | reverse complement strand
TTATATGTATCACTAATGATATTCGTTCTCACAGAACCAATAAATTATTAAAGTTAAACTCAAGAAGGCTTAGGTATACCCTTGGCTCCAGAGCCGCAAGAAAGGGATGTGATGCCTACATCATAGCTCATTTGTTAGATCATTCATCGACTAAAACTGTTCAAACATATATTAATAATTTACCTGAAAATGCTAAAAGAATCGATAGCATGTTGTCAGTTCTAATGCTTCCGTATGCTAATGAGTTCTGCTGTTTAGAGGCGGTTGGTAGTCGATATTGGTTTGATAATATCTTTATCCGAATACAAATTCTTCTTGGGCAAATTAAACCAGATGGCGATATTGCTGAATCATTACATCAATCTACTGTCTTGATAGAAAAGAGTCATAGGGTTAAGGAGTAAATATGAATATAGAAATTTTAGAATTCAATAGGGATAAGTTTATAACTGAGTGTAAGATTGCATCTCATGCGCTAAAAGAATTTTCATGGGATAACAACAAATGGAGTAGTTCTTTATTGTTCTATGAATTAAATTTAAATCAAAAGAAAAGAACAAATAAAAAATATCTTAGCAGAGAATTTATCGATATAGCTAAGTCAGTAATTTGGCATGAATGTTTAGATAACCCAGCAAAAGGGGTAAATTATATAATATCGTTGAGGTTAATTGAGTCAGCATTAATTACTTATAATGAAAAAGCTAATATTTGTTTATTGACTTATAAAGTTATCGAGTATGCGCAGACTCTCGCTTTTAAAAGATACACTAATCACAATGCGAGCAAATATTGTAACAATATGCTAAAAATAGTTCGCCTATTAGTATCGAAAAAAATTATTTCTCCAAACTTAAGATTTTCAGGATGTTATTT
>NZ_JVEL01000132.1:0-293 GCF_001076875.1 Serratia sp. 506_PEND | reverse complement strand
TAGTGCCGGTGGTAATGGTGTAGGACGGCTGGCCCTCCTCTTCAGCGAAGCGTGCCAGCTCTTTAATCTGTTCCAGGGTCAACACAAGCGGTTCAGACAGTTGCGCCTCGTTCCCCAAGGAAGCCGACTGCAAAAGCTGTTCCGCCAATGCTTGAGAAAACTTGGTTGCATAGGTTCGTCCAAATTCTTCAGCGCTAAACTCGGCTGCGTCGTATTGCTTCATGAACGCTTGAATGCGTTGTGCTAACTGGTTTTTCATTGGTTTCTCCCGGCGGCTTCCCGCCATTGGTTCA
>NZ_JVEL01000131.1:0-415 GCF_001076875.1 Serratia sp. 506_PEND | reverse complement strand
CACTCGGGAAACCAGGTGCATGACGAATGAATAGCGGTCCACCTTGGTCAGGTCGGCCACATAGCGGCTGCCGGCCTGGCAGATGCGCGCCAGATCGTTGCGCGCCAGATCGACCAGCATCAGGTGCTCGGCCAGCTCTTTGTGGTCGGTGCGCATTTCCAGCTCAATGCGGCTGTCGAGATCCAGATCCAGCGAACCATCGGCGCGGCGGCCGCGCGGGCGAGTGCCGGCGATCGGGTAGATTTCGATTTGGCGATTGCCCGCGTCGTATTTCAGCGCGCTCTCCGGCGAAGCGCCGAACAGGGTGAAGTCATCATCCTGCATGAAGAACATGTACGGGCTGGGGTTGTTGTCTTTTAAGGTTTGGTAGGCCGCCAGCGGCGCCGGGCACGGCAGGGTGAAGCGGCGCGACGGC
>NZ_JVEL01000130.1:0-1243 GCF_001076875.1 Serratia sp. 506_PEND | reverse complement strand
GATACTGCGCCTCGAATTCGCCCTGCGGGCCGCGGCAGTGCGCCTGCCAGTTGTCGGCGATCGGCACCAGTGGCAGGTGCGCGAGGATGTCGTTTTGCAGACTTATATAAACCAGTTCATTCTTATTTCTAAAGAACGCCTCGCTGAACCTAATTTTTTAGCGTTAAAGTATATTATTTATCCCTCTCACTCTCACAAGCTACTTGTATTTGAAATTAGATGCTTCCATTTCTCAAGATACCCCTCAAACTCATCTATACTCGAAACAATCATAGACTCCTCGGTGTACTCATTAAAAATCTCTACACCGTTAGGTTTAATAGTTATAGTATGAGAGTTCCCCGTCCCCTCCCAAAATGGCAGAGATCCAGATCTTACAAGCTTACAAGCCTCAATAAACTCATTGACACCATAGATACTTCTTTGGATATCATCCTTTAAAAAGTCAATCAGTATCCTAAAATCACCATTAGCTTCTATAGATGGATAACCGTCATCACCAATAAAAAATCTCATTCCCACCTCCATTACATTATTGGGAAAGCTGTATTAATATTCCCACCAGAATCCAAATAGCCACCAATTTTCACGCCACTCGGAGATATACCCTCCCATTTTCCATTTGGCATGACCGTGCCATTATTATATGCCCCACGGACTTCGGACATTACTTTCTGCCTGTTCCATGATGTTGGGAAAAATGTAGATTCTGGCCCTTTTTGTACCCATTGCCCACTAGTAGAATCGAATATTTCCACTTTACCTTTATATACGCCATGAGCGTTTGGTGGTGTCGTGACTTGAGTTACTCTAGCTTTTCCTAGATGCCCAATGCTTCCTTCATGATGGAAACCAACAGCACGACCTCGGCGGTTAATCTCACCATGAAAAATATGTTTAGCGTTTACACTCTGACACCCAGCTAATCCCAAAGGATCAACCCACGTCAGTGGGTTCATGACATAAGCATATAAATTCAGCCCGCCTTCCAACCCTATCGGATCCTGCGTGGTGAAACGCCCCACCTCGGGTTCGTAGTAGCGGAACAGGTTGTAGTGCAGGCCGCTTTCGTCGTCCTGGTATTGCCCGGCGTAGCGCAGCGGCTGCTGGTATTGCGCGCCCTGCCGCTTCGCCGCGCCGGCCACCGTCTGGCCCTGCAGCTTGCCGAAGGTGTCGTATTGCCCGGACCAGCACAGGTTGCCCGCTGCATCGGTCACTTCCAGCGGCGCGCTGTTCAGATCGG
>NZ_JVEL01000129.1:0-1324 GCF_001076875.1 Serratia sp. 506_PEND | reverse complement strand
AACGGGCAGCGGTTGACGTTACGGCCGGCGGTGGCTTTCGATTCGGGAAATGACGGGCGTTAACCGGTATTGATTTGGCGCCGCGGCGATTAACGTGAAGGCTGCAATAGCGTATCGGCTCCGATCTCTGCGATATGAAATAATCACCACACTGAACTTATAAAGGTCTAGTAAGGGACTGTACTTTAGTCTAACTAGTTTCTCATCCATTGAGGCAATACACTTTCCCGGTAATGTTTTGATAAAAAATACAAAAAAAAAACCTGACCGCGTAGGGCCAGGTTGCCAATATTGGCCAACACCAGGGAAAATTTTCTTGCACCATCTTAAAGCTATTAACTCCGCAGAGGCAAGCGATCTCAGCTGGTTTTTAGGCATTAACCAGCCATTTTGTTAGGTATGTGCGCTATTTTATGGTGATTTTAGTTCGAAGCCTATCCAACCGAAAATACCGTCTCTTTTTTGATGGCGTTATTCCTCTCTTTATATTTTCCGTCTGATATTTACCAATGAAAAAATAGTGTTCTCGGAATGTTACGCAACCTCATTCTTTATTGGCTGACACATTGTTATGCAATTATTTGCAGCATTGTCATTGCGGCTGGGGATTATATTGTTTTTGCCAGGCGCTGGGTGAGGCAGTAGTGATGGGGGGCGGGTTGCGACCAACGACGTGCCGGGCTCCTGAACGAATCTCGCTAGCGCTATGAGCGGTTCTGGCTAGTGGGAGTGAATGACGTCCGGCACAGGAGCCATCATTGCTCTGTGCAACGACACTGGAACCTGGAACCTGGAATCGGACGATATCGCGTGAGTGCGGTGCCTGATCCTGGATGCTCGTTGCAACAGTCTGCTCATCATCAACGTGGTTGGGAAGGGCGCGCAGCAGGAAGGCAGGGCGGACAAACGCGCGTGGCGGCGGTTTTTTCGACACTTAACTCATTGAACAACGGATAAGTGTTGCGTGCTGGTCGCGGGAAGGTATAATTCACCCGTTTTCCGCATACTACTTCAGTGCCGAAGTGGCGAAATCGGTAGACGCAGTTGATTCAAAATCAACCGTAGAGATACGTGCCGGTTCGAGTCCGGCCTTCGGCACCATCGGAACATCAATAGACGTCAACGGACGTCTTTTTTTGTGCCTGAAATTCGCGCCACACAAGGCTTTCCGCGATTTTCCTTTCAACAGAAGTCAATCTGAGTCAACCCACATCAAGTTGCTTGTGAGTATAGAACCGAGTATATATGCTGGTTCGATAATGGTTGTATACTCACAGCGGCACATGGACGGAGAACTTTTATGGCTCTGACAGATATCAAAGTG
>NZ_JVEL01000128.1:0-11116 GCF_001076875.1 Serratia sp. 506_PEND | reverse complement strand
GTTATCGGCTGCCTGTTGGAAAAACAGGTCACGACCCCGGATCAATACCCGCTTTCGCTGAATGCCATTACGCTGGCATGTAACCAAAAAACCAACCGTGAACCGGTGATGGATCTGAGCGAAAGCGAAGTGCAGCAGCTCCTCGATCTGTTGCTGCGCAAACATTTCCTGCGCACCCTCAGCGGGTTCGGCAACCGGGTAGTGAAGTACGAACAGCGGTTTTGCAACTCCGAGTTCGGCCAACTGAAACTTTCGCCCGCCGAACTGGCGGTGATCGCCACTTTACTGCTGCGCGGCGCGCAAACGCCCGGCGAGCTGCGCACCCGTACCAATCGGATGCACGAGTTCAGCGATGTCAGCGAGGTCGAACAGGTGTTGCAACAGCTGGCCACGCGAGAAGATGGCCCGTTCGTGGTGCGCCTGGCGCGTGAGCCGGGCAAGCGCGAAAGCCGATTCATGCATCTGTTCAGCGGCCAGATTGATGAAGCGCCGCCCGCGGCGTTCGAATCCGAGGACGACGGCGAACTGAGCGCCAGGGTTAGCGCATTGGAAAGCGAAGTGGCGGAACTGAAACGGCAGTTGCAACACCTGTTGGTGAGGGATGCGAATGACTAAATTGCGTGTAGGCGTGGTGGGATTGGGCAGTATCGCGCAGAAGGCTTACCTGCCAATCCTCGGTCAGGCGGCGGATTGGACTCTGGTGGGCGGTTTTTCGCCCAATCAGCAAAAAGCGCAGCCGCTGTGCGACAGCTACCGCATGGCCTGTTTCTCCCGGCTGGACAGCCTGGCCGAACAGTGCGACGCGGTCTTTGTTCACAGCAGCACCGCCAGCCATTTTTCGGTCATTGACGAGCTGCTGAACCGCGGCGTGCACGTTTACGTCGATAAACCGCTGGCGGAGACGCTGGAGCAGGGCGAGCAGTTGCTTGAGTTGGCCGAGCGGCGGGGCAAAACGCTGATGGTGGGGTTCAACCGCCGTTTCGCACCGCTTTACCGGCAGCTCAAGCAGCAAATGAATCAGCCGGCCTCCATTCGCATGGATAAACATCGGGCGGACAGCGTCGGCCCGCACGATCTGCGTTTTACCCTATTGGATGATTACCTGCACGTGGTGGACACGGCGCTGTGGCTGGCGGGCGGAGGCGAGCAACTGCTGAGCGGCAGCGTGCGCGCCAACGCCGCAGGCGAAATGCTGTACGCCGAGCACCACTTCGCCTGCGGCGACACGCAGGTGACGACCAGCATGCATCGCCGCGGCGGCAGCCAGCGCGAAAGCGTGCAGGCGGTGACCGACGGCGCGCTGTATCAGTTGACCGATATGCGCCACTGGCTGCGTGAAGATGCGCAGGGCGAGTTGGAACAACCGGTGCCGGGCTGGCAAAGTACGCTGGTGCAACGCGGCTTCGACGGTGCGGTGCGGCATTTCCTTGATGCCGTCGCCAATCAGAGCGCGCCGGAAACCGGCGGCGAACAGGCGCTGTTTGCCCAGCGGGTGGTCGAGCGTTTGCTACGGGATAACTCTATGTAACATATGGCGGTAGCTATTCTTTTCCGGATGCGTAAACTGAGCCGATTGTTTCACTGACGCCTGCTGTTGCAGGCGTTGATATTTACGGTACCTATCAGACAACCACATGAACCTACTCAAATCCTTGGCTGCCGTCAGCTCGATGACGATGTTTTCGCGGGTGTTGGGCTTTGCCCGCGATGCGATCGTCGCGCGGGTGTTCGGGGCCGGCATGGCAACGGACGCCTTCTTCGTGGCGTTCAAACTCCCGAATCTGTTACGCCGTATCTTTGCCGAAGGCGCGTTTTCGCAGGCTTTCGTGCCGATCCTGGCCGAATACAAGAGCCAGCAGGGCGACGAGGCGACACGCACGTTTATCGCCTATGTCTCCGGGCTGCTGACGCTGGTGCTGGCGGTGGTGACGGTACTGGGGATGTTGGCCGCGCCCTGGGTTATCTATCTCACCGCGCCGGGCTTTACCGATACGCCCGACAAGTTTGCCCTGACGTCGGCGCTGCTGCGCATCACGTTCCCCTATATTCTGTTGATCTCGCTGGCGTCGCTGGTGGGGGCGATCCTCAATACCTGGAACCGCTTCTCGATCCCGGCCTTTGCGCCAACGCTGCTTAACGTCAGCATGATTGGCTTCGCGCTGTTCGCCGCGCCGTATTTCCACCCGCCGGTGCTGGCGCTGGCCTGGGCGGTGGTAGTGGGCGGCGTGCTGCAACTGGGCTACCAGCTGCCGCACCTGCGCAAGATCGGCATGCTGGTGCTGCCGCGCCTCAAATTGGGCGATGCCGGAGTCTGGCGGGTAATGCGTCAGATGGGGCCGGCGATCCTTGGGGTGTCGGTCAGCCAAATCTCGCTGATCATCAACACTATCTTCGCATCGTTCCTGGTATCCGGCTCGGTGTCCTGGATGTACTATGCCGACCGCCTGATGGAATTTCCTTCCGGCGTGTTGGGTGTGGCATTAGGCACCATCCTGCTGCCGTCGCTGGCCAAAAGTTTCTCAAGCGGCAACCACGACGAGTATTCGCGCCTGATGGATTGGGGGCTGCGCCTGTGTTTCCTGCTGGCGCTGCCGAGCGCCATCGCGCTGGGCATATTGGCCAAACCGTTGACCGTCTCGCTGTTCCAGTACGGCAAGTTCAGCGCCTTTGACGCGGCGATGACGCAGCGCGCGCTGGTGGCTTATTCGGTGGGGCTGATGGGGCTGATCGTGGTTAAAGTGCTGGCGCCGGGCTTCTATTCGCGGCAGGACATCAAAACGCCGGTCAAGATCGCTATCATCACGCTGATCATGACGCAGGTGATGAACCTGGCGTTTATTGGTCCGCTGAAGCATGCCGGCCTGGCGCTGTCGATCGGCTTGGCGGCTTGCCTGAACGCCTCGCTGCTGTATTGGCAGCTGCGCAAGCAGAAGATTTTCCAGCCACAGCCGGGTTGGGCGCTGTTCCTCACTAAGCTGGTGATCGCCGTGCTGGCGATGTCGGCGGTGCTGATTGGCGTGATGTGGCTGATGCCGGCTTGGGATCAGGGCAATATGCTGGAACGTTTGCTGCGTTTGGCTGCGGTGGTGGTGGCCGGTGTGGTGGCCTACTTTGGCGTGCTGGCCGGGTTGGGCTTCCGCCCGCGTGATTTTGCGCGCCGCGTCGCCTGAGCCGAATGCAAGAACAAAAAAAGGTCGCCTTGGCGACCTTTTTACTTTCCGCGCGGTGCGGCTTACATGCGTTCGACGGTTTCGATGCCCAGCGTATCCAGCCCGGTTTTCAGCGTTTTAGAGGTCAGCAGCGCCAGCTTCAGGCGGCTCTGACGGGTTTCTTCGCTGTCGGCGTTCAGGATCTGGCAGTGCTCGTAGAAGCTGGAGAACAAGCCGGCCAGATCATACAGGTAGCTGCACATGACGTGAGGCGTGCCTTCACGTGCAACGGTGGTGAGCACCTCTTCGAACTGCAGCAAACGGGTAGCCAGCGCAATTTCACGCTCTTCGGTCAGCGTCAGCGGCAGTGTCAGGCTGCTTTCGTCGATCCCGGCGCGCTTGAATACCGATGCCACACGGGTATAGGCGTATTGCATATAAGGCGCGGTATTGCCCTCGAAGGCCAGCATGTTGTCCCAGTCGAAGACATAGTCGGTGGTGCGGCTTTTCGACAGATCGGCGTATTTCACCGCGCCGATGCCGACCACGCGGGCCACGGTCTTCATTTCATCTTGCGGCATGTCCGGGTTTTTGCCGGCGATCAGCTGTTCGGCGCGTTCGATGGCTTCATCCAGCAGATCGGAGAGCTTCACCGTGCCGCCCGAGCGGGTTTTGAATGGCTTGCCGTCTTTGCCCAGCATCATGCCGAACATGTGGTGCTCCAGCGAGACGGACTCCGGCACGTAACCGGCCTTGCGCACGATGGTCCAGGCCTGCATCAGGTGCTGATGCTGGCGGGAGTCGATGTAATACAGAACGCGGTTGGCGCCCAGAGTTTCGTAGCGATACTTGGCGCAGGCGATATCGGTGGTGGTGTAGAGGTAGCCGCCATCCTTTTTCTGGATGATGACGCCCATCGGGTCGCCGTCCTTGTTCTGGTATTCATCGAGGAACACCACGGTGGCGCCTTCGCTTTCCACCGCCAGCCCTTTGGCTTTCAGATCGGCGACGATGCCCGGCAGCATCGCGTTATACAGGCTTTCGCCCATCACGTCGTCTTCGGTCAGCGTGACGTTCAGGCGGTTATAGGTCAGCTGGTTTTGCGCCATGGTGATGTCGACCAGCTTGCGCCACATTTTCAGGCAGTACTGATCGCCGCCCTGCAGCTTCACGACGTAAGCGCGCGCGCGCTCGGCGAACTCGGCGTCTTCGTCGTAGTGTTTCTTGGCTTCGCGATAGAACTGTTCCAAATCGGACAGGCCCATATCGCTGGCGTTTTCGTTCTGCATTTTTTCCAGGTAGGCAATCAACATGCCGAACTGAGTGCCCCAGTCGCCGACATGGTTGGCGCGGATCACTTTATGGCCCAAAAACTCCTGGGTACGCGCCGCGGCGTCGCCGATGATGGTGGAGCGCAGGTGGCCGACGTGCATCTCTTTCGCCACGTTCGGCGCGGAGTAGTCGATAACAATGGTTTGCGGTTCAACCGGCGCAATGCCCAATTTCGGTGCGTTCAGCACCTGATCGGCCTGGCGGGCGACCCAGTCGCTGTTCAGGAAAATGTTGATAAAGCCGGGACCGGCGATTTCCACTTTACCGGCGACGTCGCCGAGATCCAGCAGTTGCACCACTTTTTCCGCCAGCTGACGGGGCGGCATGCCCAGCTTTTTGGCGACTGACATCACGCCGTTGGCCTGGTAATCGCCAAACTGCGCCTTGGCGGAAGGGCGGACCTGCGCTTCGCAATCGGCTGGCGCGCCAGCGGCGATCAGCGCCTGGCTGACTTTATCTGAAAGAAGAACCTGAATATTCACCGGGTTACCTTAATGACGAACGAGGGGCTGAAGCCAGCCCCTGCGGGATTCAACGGTGGCGGGCGCGATGGGCGACCGCCACAAAACAGCCTGTAATTGTAACCGATCTGACGAAGCCCGTCAGCAGTTGGCGCGGCCGCTGCGATGAAACAGTTGTCGGGTGCGGCGCGTTGATTGCCGGAAGGTGAAAGCAGAATGACCTGAACAGAATGTACGAAGGGGAGAGTTGCGAAGCTAGCGTTTTTTATTGCGGCGACCAGCATCCAGCGTGTTGACGCTGCGTGATTTGAAATGACGGTAGATGGCGTATACGGCGATAATTATCAACACCAAGGATATCGTCAGCAATAACATAATGATCATCTCGAATTTAAATTTCCTCCAAAGTAGCGGAGTTGTCTTGGTGAATCAATTGTCTGGGGGTAAATTAAGATAATCCTTAGCTTCTCATCAATTAATGGGGTTTATTTTCTTTTTTTACAATAGGTTGTGCTTATGGTTTTATGTGGCTTCGATAAGTGAATCAGGTTTGATTAAACCAGACTATTCAATCGACTTGACCAATGGAGTGCAGAGGGTTTTGTGCAAAATAACTTAAATCATAACGTCATGAAGAGAAGGTATAATGGCTTGCGAAAAATCTTATTTTTTATTTTTCTGTTGATTTAATAAGCTGTCATCTTAATAAGAAACTGGTTTTTATTCTCCCCGTCCGCAACCAAAAATCATTCTGAACCGCCGCCGAAAAACGTCGCCACGGTGGCGAGCGCTGCCGCCACCGTGTAAATTACGGCGTTTAACTTTGCGCTCCGTTGTTTTGAGGTTTCTATGACCACTCCCTTGCAGGCCGTTGCCGAGCTTGACGATCTGACGCTCGATTTGCCGCGTTTCGAGCAGGCGCTGCATCAATTTGCCGCCAAATTGCGGCTTGATCTGGCCGCGTTTACCGCCGATCACATCTCCCTGCGCTGTCACCAGAATGCCACCGCTGAACGTTGGCGCCAGGGGCTGATGCAGTGCGGGACACTGCTATCCGAATCGATGATCAACGGGCGGCCTATCTGCCTGTTCGATTTGTCTCAGCCGCTGGCCGTAGGGCCGTGGCGGATAGACTGCATCGAACTGCCGTATCCAGGGGAGAAACGCTATCCGCACGAAGGCTGGGAACACGTCGAATTAGTGCTCAGTGGCGATCCTCAGACGCTGTACGCTCGGGCGTTGAGCCACCTTGCCGATGAAGCATTGTTGGCGCCAGGGATCAAGCTGAAGCAAAGCTCGCCAAAAGGTGAGGGCGAGCGGCTGCCGAACCCGACGCTGGCCATCACCGACGGAACGGTCACGATCAAGTTTCATCCGTATTCCATTCGAGACATCGTCGCCAGCGAACAAGGTTAGCCAGGCAGCGCCGCACAGGCTCGCGCCATGCGTTCGAGCGCTTCATCGAGCAGGGCCCATCGGCAACCAAAGTTAAGCCGCACAAAGCGCCGATCGCCGAAATCCAAACCGGCGCTTAATCCAACGCCCGCGCGCTCGAAGAACTGAGGCGGATTGTCCACCGGCAACGCGCCGCAGTCGATCCAGGCCAAATAGGTGGCTTCAATCGGCAACAACTTCAATCCCGGCATGGCGTTGATGCGTGCTGTCACCCGATCGCGATTGGCGCGCAGATAAATCAACTGCTCGTCCAGCCAGGGTTGCCCGTATTGATAGGCCGCCTGGGCGGCGACCAGCGCCAGCAGATTGACCTCCGGCACGATGCCGCTGCGCGCGCGTTTCAGCTTTTGTCGCAGCGCCTCATTAGGGACGATCGCCATCGAGGCGCCGAGCCCGGCGAGATTAAACGTCTTTGACGGTGACATCAGCGTCACGCTGCGTTGGGCCGCGTCTTCATTCAGGGTGGCGAAGGGGATATGGCGCGCGCCGGGCTCAAGCAGCAGTTCGCAGTGAATTTCATCCGAACAGACGATTAAATCGTGTTCGCGAGCGAACCGGTGGTGCTGCAACAGCTCCTCTCGGCGATACACGGTGCCACCGGGGTTCTGCGGGTTGCACAGCAACAGGAGTTTTTCGTTGCCGTTGAGCCGATCATGCATCGAGGAAAAATCCAGCCCCCAACGCTGGTTGACCGCTGTTAGCGATACCGAAAGGTGTTTACGCCCGGCGAATTTGGCCGCTTTGCGAAACGGCGGATAAATGAGCGAGGGAGCCAGCGTGCTCTGATGTTCTTCGGTGCAGGCTCGCACGCACAGGTTCAGGCCGCACACCAGGCCAGGCAGGAAAATGATCCATTCAGGCTTGATGTGCCAATCGTAGCGCTCTACCATGCGGCGGGTAAAAACCTCAATAAGATCAGGGGATGGGTGGGTGTAGCCGAATACGCCGTGTGCTACGCGGCGCTGCAAGGCTTCGATCACCGCCGGCGGTGAGGTGAAATCGCTGTCGGCGACCCAAAGTGGGATGATGTCGCTGCCGCGATATTTATCCCACTTAACGCTGTCACTGTGACTGCGGTCTACCCATTGATCAAAATTGAATGCCATAGTGATAACCCTGAGCCGGTTTATGCCTATGCATGAGCCTACGTGAGAAATGAAGAAATGAACAATTGCCGCCGTATGTTGGCCGTTATCTGGGGGTGACAATGATAAAACTGGAAGTTTGTTGCTTTAGCGTCGACTGTGCGCTGACGGCCGAACGGGCGGGCGCCGATCGCATCGAGTTGTGCGCCAGCCAGAGCGAAGGGGGATTGACGCCGAGCTATGGCACGCTGCGTCTGGCGCGTGAGCGGGTTTCGATCCCGGTGCATCCGATCGTTCGCCCGCGCGGTGGCGATTTCTGCTACGGCGCGGTGGATTTCGAAGTGATCAAACAAGATATCCGCCAAATTCGCGAGATGGGGTTCCCCGGCGTGGTGGTTGGTATGCTGGACGACGAAGGGCACATCGATCTGCCGCGCATGCGCGAAGTGATGAGGCTGTGCGAAGGCATGGCGGTGACGTTCCATCGCGCGTTCGATATGTGCCAGAATCCGATGGTGGCGCTGGAGCAACTGACCGAGCTGGGTGTGGCGCGCATTCTGACCTCCGGCCAGCAGCAGAGCGCCGAACTTGGCCTGCCGTTGCTGCGCGATTTGCGCCAGGCCAGCCAAGGCCCGGTGATCATGGCGGGTGCCGGCGTGCGCCTCAGCAATCTGCATAAGTTTGTCGATATCGGCCTGCATGAACTGCACAGCTCTTCCGGCCATCTGGTGCCGTCGACCATGCGTTATCGCAAGGCGGGCGTCACCATGTGCTCCGATAACGAGTTTGACGAATTTAGCCATTATTGCGTGGATGGCGAAATGGTGGAGGCGATGAAAAACGCGCTGGCCTTGGTTGATCCTCTGGCGCAAAGCGCATAAACACGCAGTTAGCCGCGTTTGACAACCGGTTTCCGGGCCGTAAGACCCCTTTGCGTGTCACTGAGCCCTCGGCGATCACGCAAGTACCAGGCCCCGGCGTTTTGCCGGGGCTTTTTTTATGTTTTGTTAAGACCATTAGCCCGTTTCAACGCGGTATCTCGGTCGACCAACCCCCCATCTCTTCTTGCGATTGTCATGCCCTGCTGATAAGTTTGTGAATTAAAATCCTTTAAATATCATCATATTAAATGATTTTTTGATATGCATTGATGCAGTGAATTATTGGCGCCATGCCTCTCAATGCTGCGTCTGCATTTTCATGTCCGAACACGGCTTGGCTGATGGCCGGAACATCACAGCATCAATGAGGAGAGCCGTCAGCTCGACTGCAGAGCGCGTTGGCGGCGGACTTAACAAGGAGATAATGATAATGACCCGAACGGCACACTGTTGGACCGCTGCGCTTTTACTGACGTTGGCCCTGACCGGCTGCCAGACCGCCAAGCGGCCCGTTTCTACATTGAGTAAGCCGCCCAGCGCAGAAGAAGTTGCGGAGCAGGATAAGCGGCAGCGTGAGGCCGAGCGCATGCAGCAGTGCCAACGCGAACTGGATGCCATGCGCGGCATGGATAACGAGAAATATCAGAAATTCAAACGCGAGTTCGATACCTTGATGAGCGGTGCGGCGCAGTATGCCGGCGTGCGCCAACGGATCAATACGGGCACGCAGGAAACCGTCGATGCACTGTATCGTTATCGCACCAGCCGTCTGTGCGCAGACATCAGTTCTGCCATGATGACCGGTCTGGCTGAGCGCGGAGAACGCGCCCAATGATCCCTCGTGCGAGAAAGGCACTGCTGAGCCTGATGATGTCGCTGGCGCTTGCGCCAACGCTGGTCGTGGCGGATGACGATGTGCCTGCATTATTGCAGTTTGCCGAGCGCTACCAGCAACAGGATGCACCGGCGGCTGACGCCGCGGTTACCCCGCCCCGGGAAATCCAAAAGCCGGCGTCCCGGCCGGTTCAACTTCGTGAAACGGCTGCGCAGAGAAAGCAGCTGACGCAGTTGCAAAAGGCGCTGCGTGAGAAAGAGACTCGACTGGAACAACAGCAAGCCGCTATTCAATCACTGCAGCAGGAGCTGACCGCGCTGCGCGTTGCGTCATCCCTGACGGTTGCCGATAAACCGGCACCGGCTCCCGATCTGAGCGCGTTGAGCGACTTCGCCAGCGGCGTGCGACAGGCGCTGAACCTGACGCCGCAGGAGCGCAAGGCTCAGGCGCAGATCGCCGAGGCGCAAGCCGCGTTGGCGCGGCAAAAGCAACAAACCGCGGAGCGAGATCGGCGCATTGCCTTGCTGGAACAACGGCTGGCGGCCTTGCCCAAACAGGCGGAAAACGTTCGGCAGCAGGTTTGGGAGGAGAAGCTGGCGGCGGCGCAAACCGCCAATGATAAAGCGCGTCAGCGTTATGAGCAGGACAAAAAAGCGGCCGCCGCTGAGCTGGAACGACAAAAGGTCGAGGCCGCCAAGTTGACGGATGAACTGCAGCGGCAGCTGGCGCAGCTGCAGAAAGAACAGGGCGTCCAACGACAGCAGGAGGGGCAACAAGAGAAAAGCCTGAAGACGGCGCTGGAACAACAAAAAGCCGAAGCCGCCAAGGCGGTGGGCGAGCTTCAACAGCGGCTGGCGCAGCTGCAGAAAGAGCGTGATGACCAACGTCGGCAGGCCGAGCAACAAGAGAAAAGCCTGCAGGCGTCGTTGGCAAAGCAGGCGATAGAAGCCGCCAAAGCGACGGAGGAACTGCAGCGGCAGTTGGCGCAACTGCAGGAAAAAAACAAAGCGCAAACCGAGCAGGCCAAAATGCTGGAACAACGTCTGGCGGCGGTGACGGCGGAAAGCGCGCAGGTAGCGCAGAAGAGGGATGAAGCGACGCAACGGGCGGATAAAACGGCAGCGGAGCTGGCTGCCGCCCATCAGGCTCAGCAAGCTTTGCAAGACGAACTGAGCGGGCTGAGATCGCGGGCCAAATGGTTGCCGGAAGTGAAAACGCTGAAGAAAAAACCGGAGCAACAGAGCTATGCTGCCGGCGTCGCCTTGGGGCGCGATATCCAAACGATGCTGGCTGAGCGTAAAAATTGGGGCATCACACCCGATAAAACCATGTTGCTGGCCGGCGTGATCGATACCTTCAACGGCCATTACCAGTTGAGCGATGCGCAGCTGACCCGCGCGCTGGCGGAGTCGGAAAAAGCGGTGAGTGACGCCAGAAACCAGGCGGCGAAGACGCAGACCAGCAAGGGTGAGGCGTTCGTTGCCGAGTTCAAAAAGAAGAAGGGCACGCAGAAATCGCCTTCCGGCTTCTGGTATCGCATCGATTATGCGGGTGATGAAACCATTGCGGAAAACGCGCGGGTAGACATCGTGGTGAAAGAGAGCTTAACCGACGGCAGCGTGATTCAGGATATGGATCGCAGTGGAAAGGTGATGTCTCAGCCGCTCTCCGCCTATCCGCCGTTGTTCCGCGAGGCGATCGGTCATCTGAAAAATCACGGTTCGCTGACGATGGTGGTGCCGCCGGCGTTGGCGTACGGTGAAACGGGCTATGCGCCGCAGATCCCGCCGAACGCGACGATGGTGTATGAGCTGCGGATTGTCGATGCCAGCAACGGGTAAGTAGGGGCCGGCGCAGGCCGGCCCGATTAGCGAGCGCTAGGGTTTTTTTGCAGTCAGCACGGCGCGCAGGGGCGCCG
>NZ_JVEL01000127.1:0-234 GCF_001076875.1 Serratia sp. 506_PEND | reverse complement strand
ATGAAAACCATCAAATATTTTGCAACCGCTGCCGCTATCGCACTGACCTCTTTCGCCACTTTCGCCGCTGAACCGATCAACAGCCAGCAGGCCGATAACCTGACCGCCACCGGCATCGTTTCCGCAGGCCACGCGACCACCCTCAGCAGCCTGGAAAAAAAGCTGGCCGCTAAAGCCGACGCTCAGGGCGCCAGCAGCTACCGCATCATCTCCGCCGGCGGTAACAACATGCTG
>NZ_JVEL01000015.1:0-9100 GCF_001076875.1 Serratia sp. 506_PEND | reverse complement strand
GGCAATTTCACCTGCCCGGCCAGCACCGCCAGCGCCAAGGCGCGCAGCACCTGCGCCGGGGCCACGATGATGCTGGGCGCCTGCCGTTCCAATGCGGGCAAATGCTCGCTGAACGGCGCAAGCAGATCGTAAAACGCCAGGCTCAGCCAACGGTTGTTCACGCTGTGATAGAGATTATTGTCCGCCCGCAGAAACAGCGCAACGCGCTCGCCGGCCAACAGCCCGTCCGGCAGCATCTTCGCCAGCATGCCGCCGGCCCACACCTGCTGCTCGCGCGGGCTGACGACAAACACGCCGCGCTGCCCGGAGGTGCCGGACGATAATCCGACGCTGTAGCGCCCGATCTTCGGCGTGAAATCGCGATCCGCCTCGCTGCGCTGCGCGCAGGCCAGCACCGCATCGCGCTGCAGCCCGGCGGTGTTCATGCGGTCGAACTGCGCCATCATCAGCGCCTTGTCCATCTGCGGCCATTCGGCGAACGGCCGGCGGCTGAAACGCTGAAAATAGGGGCTCTTGCTCAGCACCCGGCGGGCAAAGCTCTCAAGCTGCCGGGCCTGATGCGCCTCCAGCGCTGCACGATCGCCAAAGCGCAGGCGCCTGGCGCGGAAATAGTGCCAAAGGGTCATGAAAGGGATCACAGATCCCCCTCGTGGCACAGCAAAATGTTGACCTGCCCGCCCGCCCACAGCTGGTTGAGCCGCTCCAGCGTGCGGGTGTACGCCGCCGCATCGTCCATCACCAGATTGGCCAGGCGCGAAGGCCCGCGCAGCGTCTGGTAACTCTGCGGCGACCAGGCGGCGTCGCTGGCCAGCAGCGTCCAGCCGGCGTCGGTGAGAATAAAGGCGCCGATATGGCCGGCCGCATGCCCCGGCAGCGGCACCAGCACGATCTGCCCTTCACTGCCCGGCAGCGCGTAACCGCGATCGAACGGCGCCAACAGCGCGGGCAACGCCACCGAGGGAAAAGCCTCCATAAACTGCAGGCGGCTCTCGAAATCCGCCGGGATCAGGCCGGGAATAAAGGCGCGCTTCAGCGCCGCGAAACCGCGCAATCCACGGGTTTGCCGCCAGCCTTCGCCGGAGCAAATAAAGTCGAGTTGGCTGAAATCCTGCAGCCCGGCGATGTGGTCCGCGTGAAAATGCGAGACGATCAGCGCCTGAATATCGCCCTCGGCGTAACCGGCTTCGCGCAGTTGGTGCGCCAACGACTCGGCGGGATCGAAATAGACCGGCGTCATGCGGCGATAAAGGCTGAACACCCCCGACTGCGTGTGCTGCTGAAAATAACGCGCGTAGCCGGTATCCCACAGCCAGCGGCGCTCCCCCACCTCCAGCAGATAGGCGCGCGCCGGGAATTTGCATACCCGGAACCCGGCGCCGCGCAGCGCCATGCAGCCGATATGCGTGCAATAGCCCACTTCAAAAACGGTGACCTTAGCCATGCTGTCCGCCTTCTTGCCGCCGCAGCCACTCGCCGGTCAGACGAATGCCCTGTTCCATCGAATAACGCGGCCGATAGCCCAACTCTTCGATCGCACGGGTCTGGTTCAGCGTCATGTCAAAATGCACCGCCGCCACGCTGTAGCGCGTCAGCAGCGGTTCCTTGCCGCTCAGCGTCGCCCACAGCTCCATGCCGCCGGCCAGCGTATGCAGCAGCGGATAGGGCACGGCCTGCAGCCGGTAACTCAGCCCCAGCTCCTGACGCAGCAGCGCATCCAGCATCTCCGCCAGCCGCTGCGGTTGGTGGTTAGTGATGTTGTACACGGCGCCGGACGGCAATCCGCGCTGCCGACTGGCCAGATCCATCGCGTGCACCACGTTGGGGGCAAAGGTCAGATCCAGCAGCGCTTGTCCGCCGCCGGGCAATCGCAATACGCCGCGATCGCGTTCGAGCTGCTGCAACAGCCGCGGCACGATCACCCGATCGTGCGGGCCAAACAGGCCGCGTGGCCGCAGCATAATGTAGGTGGTTTGCGGATAGATCTTCGCCTGCGCCAACAGGCGTTGTTCGGCGGCGTGCTTGCTGGCGGCATAGTGATTGGCGAAGCGCCGGGCGCGGTAACCCTCGTCAAGATCGTAATGCGGCTGAAAATCGAAGTAGATTGCCGGCGTGGAGATATGCACGAAGCGCCGCACGCCGCAGCGCCCCGCCGCCTCCGCCAGCTTCTCCGTCGCCGCGGCGTTGATGCGGTGAAACTCCGCTTTGCCGCCCCAGGGGGAAGACTTGGCCGCGCAGTGCCACACCCACTCGCAGTCGGTCACCAGCTGCCGGCACTGCTGCGGCGTCGCCTGCGCCAGATCGAGCGCGCAAAACTCGGCGCCCAGCTGACGCAACGCTTCGCCGGCCCGTTCATCGCGGCCGGTGGCGCGCACCTGATGTCCGGCCTCCAGCAGCCACTGCGCCGCGTTGCGCCCCAGCCCGCTGGTCGCCCCGGTGACCAGCACCCTCATGGCAGCAACACCATGCCGGCCAACGCCAGCCCCGCGGCGGTGCCGATCAGCATCACCGGCTGGCCGGGGTTGAAGCGCCCGGTGGTCACGGCGGCATGCAGCGCCGTCGGGATGGACGCCGCCACCTGGTTGCCGTGGTGGCGGTAGATATCTACCAGCGCCTCGCTCGAAACGTGCAGCCGCTTGCGCATGTGTTCGAGCGACAAATGGCTGGCCTGGTGTGGCACCACGGTGGCGATCTGCGCCAGGGTCAAGCCGCTGGCGCTCAGCAGCCGATCGAGGTAGCCCTCAATCAGCGCCGACGCCTGACGGAACAGCGGCTTGCCCTGCATATGAAACAGGAAGTCTTGTTCGCACATGCCGGCGCGCGGGTTGCGGCGCGTGCCGCCGGCGCGGATCTCACAAAGTTCGCTGCCGGCGGGGTAGGTTTCCACCAGGCTGGCGAGGATGCCGCTGGCGCCGTCGCCGCGCTCTACGATGGCGCAGGCGGCGCCGTCGCCGAAGATAAGCGACGACTCTTCATGCTGCCAGTCGATGCCGCGTGAAGCGAGATCCGCTGAGACGATGGCGATACGCCGATACGTTCCGGCGTTCAGCAGCCCCGCCGCCACCTGCAGCGCAGAGATAAAGCTGACGCAGCTGCTGTTGATGTCGAAGCCGGTCGTGCCCGCCGCCAGCCCCGCCACCTTGAGAATATGCGCGGCGGTGCACGGCAATGCCTGCACCGAAATCGCCGAGGCGGAGATCAGCAGATCGATCGAGTCTGCCGGAATGGCGCGGCGAGCCAGCGCATCTTGCAGCGCAGCGGCGGCGAGCTCGGCCTGGCTGGCGTCGTCGGCGGCGTGATAGCGATAAACGATGCCCGAGCGTTTTTCAACGTAACCGGCCGGTTTCCCCAGGCGAGCGTCGAGCGTAGAGGAGGCCACGCGGTTGGGCGGCAATGCGGCCCCGGTGGCGATGATCTTCAGAGGCAACAGCTCGGGTGAGCGACATTGTGTGGTCATTATTGTTATTGATTAACCTGACTATCCATAAAGCGATTCTCCCGCACGGCACGAAGGCCACGCGGATCATCCCCGGTTTTTATGTCCCAAAAAGCCTTTCATCAAGGCGGTATCTCTTGTTATCGGCTACCACGGGCCGACGTCCGTCGGCGGAAGCATAAGCGTAACATGACTGAGATAATTAGTTTACGACAAGGCGGCGAGAATGGGCAGACGGCGGGGGAATTATCGGAATAGCGCCGCCGCTGGCGATCGGCGGCGGCGGGGTCAGGCTCAGCGGCGGTTGCGCACCAGTTGATAACGGCGGGTCAGGTACTCTACCGGCGCGCTCCAGATATGCACCAGGCGGCAGAACGGGAACAGCACGAACAGCGTCATGCCCAGCACCATGTGCAGTTTGAAGATAATCGCCACCCCTGCCAGGTGCGCAGAGGCGCCGGCGTGGAAGGTCACTACCGCCTGCGCCCAGGCCACCAGCTTCATCATTTCGCTGCCGTCCATATGCTGGGCGGAGAACGGAATGGTCAGCAGCCCCAGACACACCTGCACCACCAACAACGTCAGGATCATGATGTCGGCGAAGCTGCTGGTGGCGCGTACCCGCGGGTTGGTCAACCGGCGCTTCAGCAACAGCGCGCCGCCGATCAGCGTCATCAGGCCGCAGGCGCCGCCGGCGATCATCGCCAGCTTCTGCTTCACGTCGATCGGCAGGAAGGCCTCATACATCCAGTGCGGCGTCAGCATGCCGAGGAAGTGGCCCGCGAAGATGCCGATAATGCCGATGTGGAACAGGTTGGACGCCAGCCGCATGCCCTTTTTATCCAGCATCTGGCTGGAGCCGGCGCGCCAGCTGTACTGCCCGTAGTCGTAACGCAGCCAGCTGCCGATCAGGAACACCGCGCCGGCCAGATAAGGGTAGATATCGAAGAAGAACTGATTCAAAAATTGCATGATTAGCGTCCTTTGGTTCCGGTTAACGCATCCGTCAGGTCCAGATACTGTGGCGCTACCGCGCCGGCGAAGCGCCGCTGGTGCGCCGTCTGCTGGGCGGAGGCGCAGCCTTGTTCGCCGAGAAACTTGATCTGCTCCTCTTCCCACACCGCATCCAGCGCCTGCGGCGTATCGTCGCGCGCCTCTTGCGCCACCTGCGTCTCCAGCGCCTGGGCCTGCACCTCGCTGCCGGACAGCGCCAGCAGCAGCTCAAACAGCACCGCGTACGGGCTTTCGCGCTGCTGCAGACGCGCGCCCAGCAGCGCCAGGATCGGCGCGATGTCCCGCAGCCCTTCCCGCGCCTGCGCCGCGCTGCGGCTGGCCAAATACTCCAGGTACAGCGGCAGGAAGTCCGGCAGCTCACGGCTGTCGATCTCCAGCCCGGCGGCGCGGTACTGCGCCATCAGGTCAACCATCGCCTGGCCGCGATCGCGCGACTCGCCGTGCACATGCTCAAACAGCAGCAGCGAGGTGGCGCGGCCGCGATCGAACAGTTCGCAATAGTCAGCCTGCGCGTCCAGCAACGGGCGCGCGCACAGGCGGCGGATAAACAGAATCAGCTGCGCGCTGTGGTGCAGATCCAGCTCGCTGGCCGGCTCCAGCGCTTCGATCAGCGCCTGCTGATGGTCAAACAGCGCCTGCTCCGGGTAATCCAGCAGGCGGGCGATCACTTTCAGGCTGATCATGAGGCATCCTCCGGCCGCGCGGTTTTCGCGGTCACGTCGATGGCATCGATACGGCGGCTGTTGAACAGATTGAACTTGCCGTCGCTGCCGTGGCAGCCGTCGCCGAAGCTGAAGCCGCACCCCTTGCTTTCCAGGAAGGCTTCGCGCGCCAGCTCGCGGTGGCTCGACGGCACCACGAAGCGATCTTCATAGTTGGCGATCGCCAGGTAGCGATACATCTCCTGCGCCTGCGCTTCACTCAGACCGACCTGCTCCAGCGCGCTGGTGTCCACCACGCCGTCGACGGTTTCCGCCCGCTTGTAGTGGCGCATCGCCAGCATGCGTTTCAGCGCCAGCAGCACCGGCTCGGTATCGCCGGCGGTCAACAGGTTCGCCAGATACTGCACCGGGATGCGCAGGCTCTCGACGTCCGGCAATACGCCGCTGTGCGCCAGCTCGCCGGCGTCGGCGGCCGATTGAATCGGTGACAACGGCGGCACGTACCACACCATCGGCAACGTGCGGTATTCCGGGTGCAGCGGCAGCGCCAGCTTCCAGTCCATCGCCATTTTGTACACCGGCGACTGCTGAGCGGCTTCAATGACGCCCTGCGGCACGCCGTCCGCCAGCGCCTGAGCAATCACCTTCGGATCATGCGGATCGAGGAAAATATCGAGCTGACTCTGGTACAGATCCTTGTCGTTCTCCACCGCCGCCGCCTGCTCGATGCGATCGGCGTCGTACAGCAGCACGCCGAGGTAGCGGATGCGGCCCACGCAGGTCTCCGAACAGACCGTCGGCTGGCCGGCTTCGATGCGCGGGTAGCAGAAGATGCACTTCTCGGACTTGCCGCTCTTCCAGTTGAAGTAGATTTTCTTGTACGGGCAGCCGGTCAGGCACATGCGCCAGCCGCGGCACTTGTCCTGGTCGATAAGCACGATGCCGTCTTCGCCGCGCTTGTAGATCGCCCCGCTCGGGCAGGTGGCGACGCAGGCCGGGTTGAGGCAGTGCTCGCACAGGCGCGGCAGATACATCATGAAGGTGTTTTCGAACTGGCCGTACATCGCCTTCTGCAGGTTGTCGAAGTTCTTGTCCTGCGAACGTTTTTTGAACTCCCCGCCGAGGATCTCTTCCCAGTTCGGGCCGCTTTCGATCTTGTTCATGCGCTGCCCGGTGATCAGCGAGCGCGGGCGCGCCACCGGCTGGTGCTTGCCCTGTTTGGCGGAGTGCAGATGCTGGTAGTCGTAATCGAACGGCTCGTAGTAGTCGTCCAGCGCCGGCACATCCGGGTTGGCGAAGATTTTCGCCAGCACGCCGACGCGGCTGCCCATGCGCGGTTCCAGCTTGCCGTTGATTTTGCGGATCCAACCGCCCTTCCATTTTTCCTGATCTTCCCAGGCGTGCGGATACCCGACGCCCGGCTTGCTTTCCACGTTATTGAACCAGGCGTACTCCATACCCTCGCGGCTGGTCCATACGTTTTTGCAGGTGACCGAACAGGTGTGGCAACCGATGCACTTGTCCAGATTCAGCACCATGCCGACTTGCGAACGAATTTTCATTTGCTGTTCTCCTGCTGACTGCCCTGCGCGTAGTCGTTGCCTTCGTCGTCCAACCAATCAATGCGGTTCATCTTGCGCACCACCACGAACTCGTCGCGGTTGGAACCGACGGTGCCGTAGTAGTTGAAGCCGTAGGCCAACTGCGCATAGCCGCCGATCATGTGGGTCGGCTTCGGACAGGCGCGGGTCACCGAGTTGTGGATGCCGCCGCGTTGGCGAGTGATCTCCGAGCCCGGCAGATTCACGATGCGCTCCTGTGCGTGGTACATCATGGTCATGCCGGCCGGGATACGCTGGCTCACCACCGCGCGCGCCGTCAGCGCGCCGTTGGCGTTGAAGGCCTCGATCCAGTCGTTGTCCGCAATGCCCAGATCTTTGGCGTCGTCTTCGCTCAGCCAGACGATCGGCCCGCCGCGCGACAGCGTCAGCATCAGCAGGTTGTCGCTGTAGGTGGAGTGAATGCCCCACTTCTGGTGGGGCGTCAGGAAGTTCAGCGCCTTCTCCTTGTTGCCGTTCGGCTTGCTGTTCAGCAGCGGCTGCGCGGCGCGGGTGTCGATCGGCGGCCGGTATACCAGCAGGCTTTCACCGAAGGCGCGCATCCACTCATGGTCCTGATACAGCTGCTGACGGCCGCTGAGGGTGCGCCACGGGATCAGCTCGTGCACGTTGGTGTAGCAGGCGTTATAGGAAACGTGTTCGTCCTCCAGACCGGACCAGGTCGGGCTGGAGATGATTTTGCGCGGCTGCGCCTGAATGTCGCGGAAGCGAATTTTCTCGTCTTCCTTGTTCAGCGCCAGATGCCGGTGATCGCGGCCGGTGACGTTGCTCAGGGCTTCCCAGGCTTTCACCGCCACCTGGCCGTTGGTTTCCGGCGCCAGCGACAGGATCACTTCCGCCGCGTCTATCGCGCTCTCGATCTTCGGCCGCCCCGCCGCCGGGCCGTCGGCCTTGACGTAGTTAAGCTGCTTGAGGAAGTCGACCTCGGTTTGGGTGTTCCAACTGATGCCCTTGCCGCCGTTGCCCAGTTTGTCCAGCAGCGGCCCCAGTGAGGTAAAGCGCTCGTAGGTGGCCGGGTAATCACGCTCCACCGCGATGATGTGCGGCGCGGTTTTACCGGGGATCAGATCGCATTCGCCCTTCTTCCAGTCCTGTACGCCGTAAGGCTGCGCCAGCTCGGCGGCGGAGTCGTGCTGGATAGGCAGGGTCACCACGTCGGTTTCCTGGCCCAGATGGCCGACGCACACCTCGGAGAAGGCCTTGGCGATGCCCTTGTAGATTTCCCAGTCGCTCTTCGAATCCCAGGCCGGATCGACCGCCGCCGACAGCGGATGAATGAACGGGTGCATGTCGGAGGTGTTCATGTCGTCTTTTTCGTACCAGGTGGCGGTCGGCAGCACCACGTCGGAGTACAGGCAGGTGCTCGACATGCGGAAATCGAGCGTCACCACCAGATCCAGCTTGCCTTCGCCGCCCTGCTCGCGCCATTCCACTTCCTGCGGCATCACGCCGCCCTGCTGGCCGAGATCTTTCCCCTGGATGCCATTTTCGGTGCCCAACAGGTATTTGAGCATGTACTCATGGCCCTTGCCGGAGGAGCCCAGCAGGTTGGATCGCCAGACGAACAGGTTACGCGGGAAGTTCTGCGGATTGTCCGGCTGCTCGGCGGCGAAGCCCAGCGAGCCGTTCTTCAGGCTGTCGACGGTAAATTCGACCGGCGATTGGCCGGCCGCGCGTGCCTGCTCCGCCAGGCGCAGCGGGTTAGCGCCCAGCTGCGGCGCCGACGGCAGCCAGCCCATGCGTTCGGCGCGCACGTTAAAGTCGATTAGGCTGCCGCCGAAGCGCGATTTGTCCGCCAGCGGCGACAGCAGCTCGTCGGTGCCGACGGTTTCATAGCGCCATTGACTGGAATGGTTGTAGAAGAACGAGGTGCTGTTCATGTGGCGCGGCGGGCGCTGCCAGTCGAGGCCGAACGCCAGCGGCAGCCAGCCGGTTTGCGGCCGCAGTTTTTCCTGGCCGACGTAGTGCGCCCAGCCGCCGCCGCTCTGGCCGACGCAACCGCAGAAGATCAGCATGTTGATCAGGCCGCGGTAGGTCATGTCCATGTGATACCAGTGGTTGACGCCGGCGCCGACGATGATCATCGAACGGCCGTGGGTCTTCTCGGCGTTTTCCGCGAACTCGCGGGCAATGCGGATGATGTTGTGGCGCGACACGCCGGTGATCTGCTCGGCCCAGGCCGGGCTGTAAGCCTTGACCTCGTCATAGTCGGCGGCGCAGTTGGCGTCGCCCAACCCGCGCTCCAGGCCGTAATTGGCCAGCGTCAGATCGTATACGCTGGTCACCAGCGCTTCGCTGCCGTCCGCCAGCCGCAGGCGTTTCACCGGCAGCTTGTGCATGTGGGGTGACAATCATTTTAGCACTGTTCGGGG
>NZ_JVEL01000126.1:0-7618 GCF_001076875.1 Serratia sp. 506_PEND | reverse complement strand
TAGCCTTTACCTGATGCGCTACCGAATTCTCAACTGGCATTTAAAAATGCGGCATTTTGGCCCGTACACCTTTTAATTACATTTAATTCGTGAAGCTTACTTATAAGAAAAAGGCAGCCTGGTTGCTATAAGCCACCCTATCTGCAGCCGTATTTCTGGGTATTATTCTCATTATACTGGAGCTTATTAATGAATCAGCGTTTGGATATCATCGGTATTGGCCTTGGCCCATCGAATCTTAGCCTGGCAGCCTTAGGAAGTGAAATAGAGGGATTTACGGGACAATTCCTTGAACGCAAGCCTCACTTCTCCTGGCACCCAGGGATGATCCTGGCGGATTGCAGTATGCAGACCAACTTCTTAAAAGATTTAGTGAGTGCGGTTGCCCCAACCAATCGCTACAGCTTTCTCAACTATCTGGTGAAAAACAGAAAATTTTATCGTTTCCTGACGACGGAGCAGCGCACCGCATCGCGCGAAGAGTTCGCCGATTACCTTACCTGGGCCGCCGCCGGGATGGGATCATTGGCATTCAATCAAGACGTTCAGCGGGTCGAATTTGACGATCGGCAGCGCCAGTTCGTGGTGACCACCTCGAATAAGGTCTTCCACGCCAAACACGTCAGCATAGGTATAGGCAAGAAAATAAAGTTGCCGGATTGCGTGACGACGCAAAGCGATCGCTGTTTCCACGCCAGCGAAATGATGCTGCGCAACCCCGATCTGACCGGGAAACGCGTGGCGATCGTCGGCGGCGGCCAGAGCGGCGCAGATCTGTTCCTGAACATTTTTAAAGGGGAATGGGGGCAGCCGGAGCAGCTCGACTGGATATCGCGCCGCAACAACTACAATGCGCTCGATGAGGCTGCTTTTGCCAACGAATACTTCACGCCCGATTACGTCGAGAGCTTTTACTCACTGGACAGCACGGCCAAGCGGCATATGCTGGCCGAACAGAAGATGACCTCAGATGGCATCACCAGTGAGTCGCTGCTGGCGATTTATCGCGCCATGTACCACCGCTTCGACGTCCTGCGCGAGAAATTATGGGTGCGCCTGCTGCCCAGCCGTTCGCTGACGGCCGTGAAACACACGCTGGACAACGCCTACCAGCTCGAAACGCGTCATCATCTCGATCACGGCCAGGAAACCTTCAAGGCGGACGTGGTGATCTTTGCCACCGGTTATCAATCGGCGACGCCTGAGTTCCTTGAGCCTTTGGCCCACCGGTTGTTGAAGACTGCGGACGGCGAATACCGCATAGCCCCTGACTTTACCTTTGAGTGGGAAGGCCCAGCGGAGAACTGCTTATTTGCGATGAACGCCAGTATGCATAATCACGGCATTGCCGATCCTCAGCTGAGCCTGATGGCCTGGCGATCGGCCCGCATTCTTAATCGGGCGTTAGACCACAAGCCATTTGATCTGGGAACAACGCCGACAGCCATTCAATGGCGCAGTGAAAGCGTGCCGCCCGCGTTTTAAATGCAAGAACGTCTTAATCATTGTCATTATGCTTTGATGGAATTACGTATATGAAGAGACAATTCAAGAAGTTTATTCTGAATCAGCTGGCCGTATTAGCCCCCGAATTCAAGGCCAGATTGATCTACAAAAGGGCATTTGGCAAACCGCTGAATTTACAGTCCCCCTCAACCTGGAATGAAAAAATAAATCATCTTAAGTTGAATGACTACAGTAATAACGCATTAGTGACTCAATGTGCAGATAAATATGCGGTGAGAGAGTACATCAAAGAAAAGGGATGTGAAGAGATTCTTAATGAGTTGTATTTTTCCTGTGATTCAGTGCAGGAAATACCGTGGGAAACGCTGCCTGATAAATTTGTCATCAAGGGAAACCACGGTTCAGGGTATAATTTAATTTGCCAAAATAAGCAATCATTGAACATTAAAAGCGCCTCTCATCTGATTGATGGGTGGATGAAAGACGATTACTGGAAAACCTATGTAGAACTCAACTACAAAGGGATACAAAAAAAGATCATTGGGGAAAAATATATCGAATCGGCCAATGGTCACGGGCCTGAAGACTATAAAATCTATTGTTTCCGCGGTGTGCCTTACTGCACCTTACTGTGCGTCGGCAGGGATACCGGGACGCCAAAATATTACTTCTTCGACAAAGAGTTCAAGTTCCTTTGCTATAGCGAGGACTGCCTGGCATTGAGCCAGGAGGAGATAAACGCTTTCGTGAAACCTGAGGGATACGATGAACTGTTTGAGTACGCCACTCGCTTGTCGGCGCCCTTTGAGTTTGTTCGCGTTGATTTCTACATCTCGCAAGGCCAAATCATTTTTGGCGAGCTGACTTTTACCCCCTCCGCCGGGTTGGATACGGATATTTTGCCGCCGACCGATATTTTGCTTGGCAAGATGCTGACACTGCAACAGCACTGATTTTCACCGGACGCCCGCAGAGAAGATCGTGCGGCGCAGTATCCAGCGCGAGGAGGAATACCGGCCGACATGTTCGCAGCCTGCCGGCCGGTATTGCCCTGAGGGTTATCGGGCCAATGACCTCGCTTGTTCATGCCGCCGTTACAGAAAAGCCCCGCCACCCATCCCTGATAGCCCGCAGCCGACCCAAGAGCAATGCCTCAGCCGGACCACATAACCATTTGAAAAATAATGGCATTAAATAATCAATAAGAATCACTTACATATTTATAATAAAATGTTCTATATGTATAGGAAGCTATAATATAAGATACCGGAAAGTTTCCCTGGTGTTGTTGTGTGTCTTTGCCCTATTTTATAGGGCTTTTTTTGCTAAAAATCGTTGATAACCGTGTATTTCCCCCTCCATTCGCCATTCCTCTCACCATAAAAATCATAACCATTTCTAATTAATTGCAATCTCTCTTATTCCTGACTTACCAATAATAACAATGAGTTGCTATTAACCCGGCAAAGCAACTGGCGACCCTCTTCCGGGTTTTGGCCGCCATTCGCGGCCGGAATGTCCGCCCTAAAGCTAGGTTTTTGCCGGGCGCGAACGGATGCTACTATCGGCCTTTTTCCGAAGGTGTTAACCCGCATGTTTTTGTCCAACCGGCATTTTATCTCTGCGCTTCTGGCGCTCGCCATCGGCCTTTGGCTGCCGGGCTCCGTGCTGGCCAGGCCCGATTTGGAACGCAAGATCGGCGCTACCATAGCCGATAGCGATTCTGCGGATTACCGTTTCAGCGACCTGCGCTTCACCTCCGCCGATGGCCGACGGCATTATCGCGTTCGCATCGCCCAACCGCATCGGGCGCCTGAGCCGGACGGCTATCCAACGATTTATTTCCTTGACGGCAACGCGGTGCTGATGGAGTTAAACGCCGCCTTACTGGCCAAATTGGCAGCGGCGAAGCGGCCGCCGGTGCTGGTCATGATCGGCTATGACAACGATCTGCGCATCGATGCCGCCGGCCGCGCCTACGACTATACGCTCCCTCTGCCGGCAGGCATGAAGACACCGCCACGGTCCGGCGGGGGCGCGGATGCGTTCCTGCAATTGATTGAAACTCGGATCAAACCGGCGATCGCCGCCAGACTGGCGGTCGATCCGCAGCGGCAGACGCTGTGGGGGCACTCTTACGGCGGGCTCTTCGTTCTGCACACGTTGTTTACCCATCCCGCCGCCTTTCAGCGCTATATCGCCGTGGAACCCTCGCTGTGGTGGGGCAATGGCATGATCCTGCAAGAAGCGCAGCAGATGACGGAACGGCGCGCGGCGCCGGCGGTAAGGCTGCAACTGTGGATTGGCCTGGCGGAACGCGATCGCGCGGCCCCGCCCGGCGTGAAGAGCCCCGCTCTGCCGGCGGACGCAACGCATTTGCTGGCCGAACAGCTGGCGCAGCTCGACGGTTTCACCGTCGGCTATCGGGAATGGCCCGCCTTAGGGCACGGCGCCATGCTGGGCGCGACCATCGAGCCGGCGCTGGACAGCGTCATCGCAGAAGACTGAATCCGCGGCTCAGAAGGTATCGGCCACATTTTCATCTGCGGCGCATATCTTCTGATAAGAAGAGTGTTTAATATCTGAGACAGAGAACGGTGGCCGTGGGCGAGCGCGTCAAAAAACAAAGTGGCTCCCCCGTCGGCAAGTGAGCTTGCTCTATCCGGTGGAGCCATACAGTACTGCAGTTTTCCCGGTGGGGCCCTGGTGAGGCGCAAGTAGGAAAAGATGGTGTAAGCAGGGCATTTCAGCGTTTTAATACCGCCTGTTTCACTATTTTCTTCTCCCTGTGGCGCCTATCATAAGCGCCCGCTCACCAGGTGGAAAAGGGTGAAAACCACCCTTGAAATACATTAACGAAAGTGATATTAGAAGCGGTTGGGGCGAAAGCGCCTAGTTCAGTTTTGAATAATTAAATCAGGGAATTATATTAAAAATGAATATTAATATCACCGACAAACCCAACCCGCAGGATGAAGAGTTCGTTATCGACAGCCTTTGGGCGCACAATCATAAAACCCAGCCCGTAGACATTCACCCGCTGTTCCTGACCGTTACCGACGACAGCCAGCAGATCGTCGGCGGCCTGGTCGCGCGCACCTGGTGGGGCGGCCTGGAAGTGCAGTATCTGTGGGTTGGCGATCAATGCCGCAAAAGCGGGTACGGCCGCCAATTGATGGAGTTGGCCGAGGAAGAAGCCCGCAAGCGCGGTTGCCATATGGCCTATGTCGATACCTTCGATTTCCAGGCCAGAGGCTTCTACGAAAAACTGGGCTACCGGGTCTACGGCGAACTGGGCGACTATGCGCATCGCCACACCCGCCATTATCTGGCTAAAAGCCTGTAACGCGGCCTGAGCGGCACAGAGGTGGGTATGGGTTCATCGCATAAAAATAATGAATCTTATTTTAAGGGCCTCATCACCATGATGGAGCACCTGAGCGAACCCTGGGGCATCAAAGATCACCTGTCCCGCCACCTCTATATGAACCGCGCCGCTTATCTCTATACCAATACGCCGCTGAATTTCGACGTCGCCGGCAAATATGACCACGAGTTCCCCGCCGACTGGGCCGACTCCGCCGCCGACTTTATCGAACATGACAAGATGACCGAAGCGGCGCGCGATCGGGTCACGGTCATAGAAACGCACTACTGGTACGGCAAAGACAGCCTGACGCCGTTTATCAGCGAAAAGCTGCCGGTGTACAACGATGACAAACAGGTGATTGGCGTGATCTGGAACGCCAAACCGATGAACAGCCTGTCGCCGTTGAAGTACATCAATCAGCAAAAACCCAGCGTGTTGACCACCGAAGTCAATAACGAGCTGTTCACCCGTGCCGAACTCGATGTCATTTTCCTTATGCTGCAACGATTTACGGTGAAAGAGATCGCCAAAATCTATAATGTCAGCAATAAGACCATCGAAAACCGCATTTATAACATTTACCAGAAGGCCAACGTGCATACTCAGCAGCAATTTGAGGAATACTGCAAATACGCCAATCTGGATAACTACATTCCCGATCGCCTGATAACCAAAGGCATTCAGTTTATTTGAACCGCAAGGAAGATCTCACCGTGATAAAGATCGAAGATTATCCGCTCACCCGGGTGCCGCAAGATAAACGAGTTTCGTTTTTAAGCGTGGCCATCGTGCATATGGGCATGCTGACCGCGCTGGACCAGTTCATGCTCGGCGCCGTGCTCGGCAACTCCATGACGCTGATTGACGCCTTCACCGCCATTTTCGTCGGCAGCCTGATCTTCGGCGTGGTGACCTTCGGCCTGGGGCTGGCGGGCATGCGCGAAGGCATTTCCGGCAGCCTGCTAGCGCGCTGGTGCGGTTTCGGCCGTCTGGGTTCGGTGCTGATCGGCGTGGTGGTTGCCGTCAGTCTGCTGGGTTGGTTCGGCATTCAGAACGCCATTTTCGCCAAATCGCTCGACTTCGCGCTCGGCAATAAGCTGGGCTTTGGCCTGGCCGCCGGGCTCTCGGGCACGCTGTTGACCATCCTGGTGGCATTCGGCTTCAAGGCGCTGCGCATCGCCGCCCGTATCGCGGTGCCGATGTTCATCATGCTGGTGGCCTATATTTCGGTGACCGCGCTTTCCGGCCATAACCTGCAGGAGATCATCCAGCTGGCGCCGCCGGGTGAACCGCTGACCATCAGCGCCGGCATCACCATCGTCGTCGGCGGCGCCATCGTGGCCAGCCTGATGACCCCCGATCTGACCCGTTACTCCAAAAACGGCAAGCACGTGCTCGGCGTCACGCTCTTCACCATCATCGCCGGCGAGTTCGTGGTGAACGGCCTGGCGATCCTGATCGCCAAAACCCTGGGCACCGCGGATGTGGTCACCATCATGTCGCAAGCGGCCGGCGGCGCCGGTTTGCTGGTGGTGGTGTTCTCCACCCTGCGCGTCAACGATCTCAACCTGTACTCTTCTTCGCTGGGCATCGTCAACGCGCTGGAAGGCATCACCGGCAAGAAGCTGAAGTACACCTACACTACGCTGGTGATCGGTATTCTGGGCACCACGCTGTCGGTGCTGGGCATTCTTGACCGCTTTGTCGACTTCCTGACGGTGCTTGGCGTGGTCTTCCCGCCGATTATCGGCATCATGCTGGTGGACTATTATCTGCTGCGCAGCCATCGCAAGATCCTGGATGAGAGCCGCCGTACCGGCCAGTTGCCGAACGAAACGCCAACTATCGGCTGGGCGGCGATCGTCGCCAGCATCGCCGGCGGCGCCGTCGGCCTGGCGACCGAATGGGGCGTACCGACCATCAATTCCCTGGTCGCTGCCAGCCTGCTGTATTGGGTGCTTAAACTGGTCTTCAGCCGGGCGCAAAAACCGCTGGCATCACAGAAATCGCTCTGATTTTCGTGAACGCGATAATGCACTCCTCCAGGTCTCGGGGGAGTGTTTGACGCTCGAAAAGGGGATTCAATGCAAAAGAAGGGGCCGATCGCGCAGACAAGCGGCCGTGGTGGTTAGGGTCCCTGGTGTCGGTAGCAAGCTATCCATTTATGCTCAGAGTGTGGCAATGCCCCCTCTGAGCTTTTTATTATAAAAACTGTCGGCTTCCGTATTTTGATCGTAAAGAAAAGCTTCAGCTTGCATGAACAGTAGCCCATGAAATCGGCTTTGGTCAACATAAAAGTAAACATAAAACCGGCTTTTGTGTTCACTTTTCCATAAGTAAAACCTAATCAATTGATTTGCACGGCTTTATCTTTCTCGCAGAGGAAGCAGGCTACCCCCGCTGACATCACTGCGCTAAACGGCTGACGATAAACAATAATTACCACTAATAATCAGTTCGTTACCCGCTCGTCCGCGCCTTTTTATCTGGACAACGCCAATGCGTAAGATATAGTGAAGCCTGCGTAATGTTTGTAAGGACAGCCAATGAAAACCACCAACGCACAGCGCAAAATCAACATCATTAAAAATATTGAATATCTGATGCGTACCCGCGGTGAAACCAAGGCTTCCTTTTCCAATCGCAGCGGCCTGACGCGCACTACCCTCTACAAAATTCTTGACGGAAGAGTGAACAACGTTCAGCAATCCACCGTGAATCGGATCTCCGATTTCTTCGGTGTCTCCTGTGAAGAGATCGAAGATTACGATCTGGAAAAGC
>NZ_JVEL01000125.1:0-210 GCF_001076875.1 Serratia sp. 506_PEND | reverse complement strand
TACCGGCTCCGGGCCCCAGGGTCATCCAGAACAGATATCCCATTCCCTGACCAAAACTGCGTATCTCGCCGGTACTCCCGAACACGTTAAACAGCACGACCACAAGCGCGATGGCGAAGGCAATCGCGAAATATTTAATGACAAGCGCCATGTTCAGATTTCCTTATTTTCTGCACTGCTGAGCGGCACTCAGCATGTTGTCCATGAAGC
>NZ_JVEL01000124.1:0-1116 GCF_001076875.1 Serratia sp. 506_PEND | reverse complement strand
GGGGCCGGCATTTCGGCCGAGTCGGGCATTCGCACCTTCCGCGCCGCGGATGGGTTGTGGGAAGAGCACCGGGTGGAGGACGTCGCCACGCCGGAAGGTTTCCAGCGCGATCCGGCGCTGGTGCAGGCGTTTTACAACGAACGCCGCCGTCAGCTGCAGACGGAGGAGATCGTTCCGAACGCCGCGCACCGCGCGCTGGCGGATCTGGAAGAGTGGCTGGGGGACAACTTCCTGCTGGTCACGCAAAACATCGATAATCTGCATGAGCGCGCCGGCAGCAAGCGGGTGCTGCATATGCACGGCGAATTGTTGAAGGTGCGCTGCACCCAATCGGGGCAGGTGTTCGAATGGCCCGGCGATCTCAGCGTCGACGATCGTTGCCATTGCTGCCAGTTCCCGGCGCCGCTGCGGCCACACGTGGTGTGGTTCGGCGAGATGCCGCTGGGCATGGACGACATCTACCAGGCGCTGAGCAAGGCCGATTTCTTCGTCGCCATCGGCACTTCCGGCCACGTCTATCCGGCGGCCGGGTTCGTGCATGAGGCGCGGCTGGGCGGCGCCTACGCGATGGAGTTGAACCTGGAGCCGAGCCAGGTGGAAAGCCAGTTCGACGAGAAACACTACGGTCTGGCCAGTGAAGTGGTGCCGCGTTTTGTGCACAAGTTCCTGGTGGGCAAGGTGGCGCGGGCCGACAGGCCCTGAGAAAGGCATCAGGGCGCACTGCGCGCCCTGATGGGATGGCGGGGCGTATTAGCGCCCGGCTTTCAACTTTTGGAAGTAGCTTTCGTACAGCGTGCTGGCGTCGCCGACGTCGTTTTGCCACTCGCCGTGCTCAATCACCGCCTTATCCGGGTAGAGTGACTTGTCGTTGGCGATCTCCGGCGACAGCAGCTTCTTCGCCGCCAGGTTCGGCGTCGGGTAACCAATGGTTTCCGCCACCTGCACCGCGATTTCCGGCCGCAGCAGGAAGTCTATCAGCTTTAGCGCCCCTTCGACGTTGCGCGCGTTGGCCGGAATGGCCAGGCTGTCCATCCAGAAGATCCCGCCTTCCTTCGGCCAGACGATCTCCAGCGGCGTGCCGGCCTGGCGCGCCACAAAGGCCGAACCGTTCCACAC
>NZ_JVEL01000123.1:0-399 GCF_001076875.1 Serratia sp. 506_PEND | reverse complement strand
ACGGACTGGGGCTGCCGCGCAACCGCATTCAGGCCTATGCATGGTACTCCCTGGCCGCAACGGAAAACGCCAAAGATGCGGTGGATGCACTGAATGCGCTGGAGGCCCTGCTAAGGCCCGATGAAATTAAAGCCGCGCAGAAGCTGGCCCGGGAGTGGAGCCTGCGCATCGCTCAGGAGCAGAACGAGGTGACACCCTGAGCGGCTGTTGCGCACGGCGGATTGTGGTGAGTGGTTGTTTTTTAATCACGCGAATCACGATGGAGTGGTTTTTTGTGTGATTCGTGTCACAAAAATAATTGCGGAATTGAACACAAAAGCACCACGAAAAGTATGAATGCAAAATCTGCGCAACTTCTTGCTCAACTTTCAGGATAAAACACTTTTTACGCAATAAACG
>NZ_JVEL01000122.1:0-282 GCF_001076875.1 Serratia sp. 506_PEND | reverse complement strand
CCGGCAGAAAACGGAGAAAATCACGAAATGAAAGGTTATTGATTTTTAAAACGAATTTTCCGGCGCAGTCATTGACCCGCTCACCCGAAATGAAATCCTGCCCGAGGCCCACGCCGGACTGACCGAGGCGGTTTTGCTGCTCGTCACAGACCGCCACTTTACGCATCTGCCAGTCTTCCACCTCCACGCTCTCCAGGTCGAAGCAGTGCATCACCAGACCGGAAATCACCTCAGGTGAACGGCTGGGACTCGCCAGCATCCCTGCATAAGAGAGCATTTTGG
>NZ_JVEL01000121.1:0-237 GCF_001076875.1 Serratia sp. 506_PEND | reverse complement strand
CTTGCCGCATGCGCAGCCCGCCCATTTGCGGGGAAAGCATTTGGAGGATGCCGCCGAGGGCCATGGAAGCACCGGCCATCGCCGCCATGCCAGTTCCCCCACCCGCCGTAAATGCCCCCAGAGCCCCCGTCCCTGCGCCCGCAGAAACATACATAGCCACGGCAACCAGCGCCACGCCCAGCACGGTCTGGAATAAGCCTGCGCGCTTGCTCCCAATCACGACGGGAACAAGGTGAA
>NZ_JVEL01000120.1:0-3044 GCF_001076875.1 Serratia sp. 506_PEND | reverse complement strand
GCAGATATTGCGATTGCCCTGCATGGAATAAGTATCGAATACGCCGGCGACGTATCCCATGAACATGCCGCCATTCAGCGCTTCGGCCACGGTGGCTTCACCGCTTTTATTTTTTACGTAACCGCCGGATTCCGCCAGCAAACCGCTGCCTGAATAAAACCCCGCATTTGCCATTGAGGAAAATAATAAGGCCGCTAAAAAAGAAACCTGTTTAATCATTGCTGCGCATCCTGCCCATTATCAATTCTGAAGTAGTCAAGAATAGCGGCTTTCACGCGAAATAGCCTCGCTTCAGCCGATTTTCAGACAATGGGCAGGGTGGCAACCTTTTACATCAGCGGAAAGGCGCCGCGTCGCCCGCCCCTTCGCGCACCACTTCCGGCGTGGATTCGGTCAGATCGATAACCGTGGTCGGCTGTTGGCCGAGGAAGCCGCCGTGGATCACCAGATCGACCACCTTGCCCAAATGATCGCTGATCTCTTCCGGATCCGACTCGGCAAAATCATTGCCCGGCAGCATCAGGGTGGTGGACATCATCGGTTCGTTCAGCGCCTCCAGCAGCGCCAATGCGATCGGGTTCGACGGCACGCGCAGACCGATGGTTTTGCGCTTTTCATTCATCAGGCGGCGCGGCACTTCTTTGGTCGCTTTCAGAATGAACGTGTAGTGGCCCGGCGTATTGTTTTTGATCAGGCGGAAGGCCGTATTATCGACGTGCGCATAGGTCGACAATTCGGACAGATCGCGGCACATCAGGGTAAAGTTGTGGTTGCCGTCCAGTTGACGGATGCGGCAAATGCGTTCCATCGCCGCCTTCTCTTCCAGCATGCAACCCAGCGCGTAGCCGGAATCGGTGGGATAAACGATCACTCCGCCCTTGCGCAGCACCTCGACCGCCTGGTTAATCAAACGCGGCTGTGGGTTGTCCGGATGAATATAAAAAAGCTGACTCATGACTTGCTCCTAAAATAATGCCCGCGCGCGTTGCCACGCGCGTAAAATCAGACCGCCTGGCCCGGTTGCGGCCAATCGCGCCACACTGGCTCGACGCCGCCCGGCAGCCACAGCTTGCGCCCCAGTTCGATCCACGAACAAGGTTGATGGAAATCAGAGCCTTGCGAGGCCAACAGGTGGTAGTCCTGCGCGTATTTCGCCAGCTGCGCGCGCTCATGCGGCGCCTGCTGACACTGCGCCACTTCCATGGCGTCGCCGCCGTGTTCGGCGAAATGCGCCAGCAAACGTTTCAACCACTTCGCGGTCAGATCATAACGGCCGGGGTGCGCTATCACCGCCTGGCCGCCCGATTGATGAATCGCATCAATGGCTTGTTCTATTGTACACCACTGCGGCGGCACGTAGCCGGTTTTGCCTTTGGCCAGATATTTCTTGAACACCTGCGCCATGTTGTCCGCCACGCCAATCTCCACCAGATAACGGGCGAAATGGCCGCGGGTCACCGCACCGGCCCCCGCCAACCGCTGGGCGCCGGCATAGGCGTCGGGAATGCGCGCTTTACCCAGACGTGCGCCGATCTCCTGCGCGCGCCGATGGCGACGTTCGGTTTGTTCCGCCAATAGCGCCACCAGCGCCGGGTGCGCGACGTCCACGCCCAACCCAACGATATGAATTTCATGATTTTCCCATAGTGTCGAGATTTCCACCCCGTTGACCAGCCGCAGCGGCAACGCCTGCTCCGCAATAGCGGCGGCGGCCTCAGCCAAGCCTGCGGTGGTGTCGTGATCGGTGATCGCCAGCACGCCCACGCGCATCTCTACCGCCCGCAGCACCAGCTGCGTCGGCGTCAGGTAGCCGTCGGAGGCGGTCGTGTGGCTGTGGAGGTCGTACAGAGTAAAAGCGATGGATGGGGGGTTACTGTCTGTCAAAACGGCTATCCGGCAATGGCTTGGTTTTCTATCATACCCGCGATCGGCGGCCGGACGGAAATCTATTCTGCGCCAGGCAGACGATGAATAGAATTCACGCTGACCGCTAAAACATTGTGCAAAAAGAGGGTTGACTTTGCCCTCATGAACCAGTTAACTAGTACGCAAGTTCACGGCAACGGCCGTGTCGGATGAGAGTTAACAAAGAGAGTCTGCAAATGAACACATACATTTCTCTTCACGGTTGGTGGCGTACCTCCCTCTTGCGGGCGGTGTAATCACGCATAGCTGTCATCTGACAATGCAGATTTCCTGAGCCCGCACCTGATGCGGGCTTTTTTATGGACAGAATTCACTGGAACCACCGATGATGAACACCAAACCACAATTGACATTACTGAAGGCGCAGGCCAGCTACCGGGGCGATCCCACCACCCTTTTCCACCAGCTGTGCGGCGCCCGTCCGGCCACCCTGCTGCTGGAGTCGGCGGAAATCAACAGCAAACAGAATCTGCAGAGCCTGCTGGTCATCGACAGCGCGCTGCGCATTACCGCACTGGGCCACACCGTCAGCGTGCAGGCGTTGACCGCCAACGGCGCGGCGCTGCTGCCGCTGCTGGACGAAGCGCTGCCACCTGAAGTCCGCAATCAGGCGCGCCCCAACGGCCGCGAACTGACCTTCCCGGCGATCGACGCGGTGCAGGACGAAGACGCCCGCCTGCGTTCACTGTCGGTGTTCGACGCGCTGCGCACGCTGCTGACCCTGGTGGACTCCCCGGCGGACGAGCGCGAAGCCGTGATGCTGGGCGGCCTGTTCGCCTACGATTTGGTCGCCGGGTTCGAGGACCTGCCGGCACTGCGCCAGGATCAACGCTGCCCGGACTTCTGCTTCTATCTGGCGGAAACCCTGCTGGTGCTGGATCATCAACGCGGCTCGGCCCGTCTGCAGGCCAGCGTCTTCAGTGAGCAGGCGAGTGAAGCGCAGCGTTTGCAGCATCGCCTGGAACAGCTGCAGGCTGAGTTGCAACAACCCCCGCAGCCGATCCCGCACCAAACGCTGGAAAACATGCAGCTGAGCTGTAACCAGAGCGACGAAGAGTACGGCGCGGTGGTCAGCGAGCTGCAGGAAGCGATCCGCCAGGGCGAGATTTTCCAGGTGG
>NZ_JVEL01000119.1:0-276 GCF_001076875.1 Serratia sp. 506_PEND | reverse complement strand
TGGCTACCGCACGCCCGGCTTTCACCGTTCGGGGGTCAATGTATCGTCTCAGTGTTCAGGTCTGACCGGTGCCACACCTCAGCACTGAATAACCCGGGCCAGCGCCCGGGCGGTATAAGGGTTATGCGGCAACCGGCTTGCGCCAGTCATCGCTGCCGGACGAGCCGGATTTTAGGTGATCCCAGGTGATTTTGCGGTAGGCCAGCGAGACTTCGACAAGCTGGGTGAAGTCCGATTTCGCTGCATCCTGGCAATGCGGCATATGCAGGTTAATAT
>NZ_JVEL01000118.1:0-1779 GCF_001076875.1 Serratia sp. 506_PEND | reverse complement strand
GGCGCCCATCGAATGGCCGAGCAGGGCGTAACTGTCCAGGTTCAGCGCGGCGGCGAAGGCGTTGACGTCCTGTGCGCAGGTCTCTGCGTCATAAGCCAGTTCCGGGCCGCTGGACGACAAACCGCGGCCGCGCACGTCGAGCACGTAGACGTCGTATTTTTCCCCCAGCCGCTCGGCGACGAAGCCCCAGGTGATCGCCGGGCTGGTGATGCCGGGGACCAGGATCAGCGCCGGGCCGTGGCCGCCGTAGCGCAGATAGTGTTGGCGAATGTCGTTGGCGTGAACGTGGGCGCCGTAGAGGAAGGTGCTCATGCGGCGTTCTCCGATTTCAGCGCTTGCGCGTACAGGTCATAGCCGTAAACCCAGGCCGGATCTTCCTGGGTGCGCAGGAAGGTGTTGGCGTTGGACACCGCCTGCACCCTGGATGCGCGCTCCTTGCGGTTGGCTTCATACAGCTGGAAAGCGGTGCGGTAGTCGCTGAGGCCGGTTTCCTGCAGGCAGCGGGTCAGCATGGCGGCGTCTTCGATCGCCATCGCCGCGCCCTGCGCCATGTGCGGTTTCATCGGATGGCAGGCGTCGCCGAGCAGCACCAGACGGCCTTCGCTCCACAGCGGCAGCGGTTTGCGGTTCAGCAATGGCCATTTGGTGACCTGTTCGCTGGATTCGATCAGCGCCTGCACGATCGGGTGGTAGCCGGCGAAGGTCTCGAACATCTCTTCGCGGCTGCTGTCGATGAAGCTGCCCTGGAAATCCCAGGCCGGGTGCGGCACGCCGCTGACGTAGTAATACTCGTCGCGCCGTTGGGTGGTGTAGTAGACCATCAGATGGCGGTCCGCCGACCACCACTTCACGCAGTCTTCGAACGTCAGGTTGTATTTCGCCAGCTTCTCGCCGCGGATCAGCGCGCGGTGGGCCACCCAGCCGCTGTAGGTCGGCGCTTCCGCGCCCAGCAGGTGCTCGCGAATGCGCGAGTTGATGCCATCGGCGCCGATCACGATATCGGCGTGGGCCGAGGTGCCGTCGACGAAGTTCAGCACCACCTCGTCACCGCGATCTTCTATCTTGCTCAGGCACTTGCCGAAGTGCAGGGTGCCGGGCTGCAGCGCGGAGAGCTGCAACGCCTGCAAATCGCCGCGGTGCACCGTCACATAGGCGGCGCCGTACTCCCGGCGGGCGAAGGCGCCCAGTTCGATGCGCGACAGGTAGTCGCCGCTTTCGGCGTCGCGGCTGAACCAGAAATCGGGATGAGACGCCATCTGCTCCAACCGTTGCTCAATACCGAGGCGGCGGAAAATCTTCAGTACGTTCGGCCCCATGTGAATGCCCGCGCCGAGGCGTGAGAACGCCGGGCTCTGTTCATACAGATCGACGGTAAAGCCGGCTTTTTGCAGCAGCCCGGCGGCGGCGGCGCCCCCCAGCCCGGCGCCGACGACGGCGATGCGTGGTTGTTTGCTCATCATGTTTCCCCTGTCTGTTGGCTTTTTTCAGCGTAGGCCCAACGCGTGGCTGGACGATCGATTTATAGTGTATGCGCTAGATAACGCAAAGTTGCAAAAGTGTTAAATCAGATCTCGCTCACGCTAATTGACAGCGTGTTACTGTTAAACTCATGTTAATCACAGGATTGATGCGGGATGAAATAGGACTTTCTTATGGTGGATATTCGCAGCTTGCTTTCCTTTGCTTTTTTGACTTAGATGAAATGAGTGTGTTCACTTTAAATTGTTTGAAAAATCACCGTCGCCTTGCGGGCGTCGGTCACCCTTGACGAGACAGGAG
>NZ_JVEL01000117.1:0-5423 GCF_001076875.1 Serratia sp. 506_PEND | reverse complement strand
GCACGGCTATCACGTGTTCTATCACGGGCAAAAAGGCCATTACGGCGTGGCGCTGCTGACCAAAGCGGAGCCCCTGGCCGTGCGCCGCGGTTTCCCAACCGATGAAGAAGACGCGCAGCGTCGCATCATCATGGCCGATCTGGCTACGCCGCAGGGCACGCTGACGGTGATCAACGGCTACTTCCCGCAAGGTGAAAGCCGCGACCACCCGATCAAATTCCCGGCTAAAACACGCTTTTATCAGGATCTGCAAAACTACCTGGAGCAGCAGCTATCGGCGGAATCCCCGGTGCTGATCATGGGCGACATGAATATCAGCCCCAGCGATTACGATATCGGCATCGGCGAAGACAATCGCAAACGCTGGCTGCGCACCGGTAAATGCTCCTTCCTGCCGGAAGAGCGCGAATGGATGGATCGCCTGCTGAACTGGGGCCTGGTCGATACCTACCGCCACGCCAATCCGGGGCGCAACGACGAGTTCTCATGGTTCGACTACCGCTCCAAAGGGTTCGATGACAACCGCGGCCTGCGTATCGATCTGCTGCTGGCCAGCACCCCGCTGGCTTCGCGCTGCATCGCCACCGGCATCGATTACCAAACCCGCGGCATGGAGAAACCTTCCGACCATGCGCCGGTCTGGGCGGAATTTACGCTGTAACCCCATCACCCCGGCGCTCGCCGGGGTTTTACTCTGTGAAGCCAATGAAAATTATCGACGTGGTAGCCGCCATTCTGGAACAAAATGGCCGCATTTTGCTGGCCCAGCGCGGCGCAGGCAGCGATCAGGCCGGTCTGTGGGAGTTTCCCGGCGGCAAGGTTGAAGCCGGCGAAAACCAGCCAGAGGCGCTGGCGCGCGAGCTGGATGAAGAATTGGGGATTTGCGCCCGTATCGGCAACTATGTGGGCAGCAATCAGTGGCAGCAAGGTGAACGCCTCATCCGGCTGCACGCCTGGCAAGTCGCAGAGTTCTCCGGTGAACTGCAACAGCGCTGCCACTCGGCGCTGGTCTGGGTCACGCCGCAACAGGCGCAGGAATACGCTCTGGCACCCGCTGACGTTCCACTGCTGGCGGAGTATATCGCCGCGCAAGGCGATTCACGCTGAGCGCGGCGATAGGTTACATGGTCACTTCTTTAATCGCACCCAAATCAAGGGGTTGGTGCCGATAGTGTTAGGCTCACGCACACACTGCAGCACTTCCCCTTCCACTTTAAGCACCGCGCCTTCGGAATAGTTTTGATTCTGGTAGACGCAACAGCGGTTGCAGGGTTGCGCCGGTGGCGAATTGGCGCCGTTTTTCGCCGTCCCCCAAATCTCCGGCGAAACCGGCAACACCACGTCCACATCGCCCCGGTTGGCGGCGGCCAGGCCGGAAAACATCAGGGCAGCGGCAACCAGCACCCCATTGAGTCCGCGTTTCATTCACTCTTCTCCTGCGCCTTGCCGGCGCTTTTCCTGCGTTTTTTGCCTCCGCTGGAAGGCGGCGGCGGCAACCCACGAAACGCCATGCTCGCCCGGCTCTGCTTAGCCTGATAAATCAGCTCTTGCAGCGTGCCGACCAACGGCTGCATAAAGTCCTGATAACGGCAGGATTTCTCGCTGATTTGCGTCAGCGTGGCTTCCCAGTTGGCCGTCATATCAGGACGCGCAGCAAGATCCGGCAGCGAGTGAATCAACGCGCGCCCGGTTTCGCTGGAGTGAATATAGCGTCCCTTCTTGTACAGAAACGCCCGTTTGAACAGCAATTCGATGATCCCCGCTCGCGTCGCTTCCGTTCCTAAACCATCGGTCGCCCGCAGGATTTTCTTTAGCGCTTTATCTTGTACGAACCGCGCGATGCCGGTCATGGCCGACAACAGGCTGGCGTCAGTAAACGGCCGCGGCGGCTGCGTCTGGCGCTCCACCACTTCACCGCGCTCGCACAACAACTCATCATCTTTAGCCACCACCGGCAGCGGGGCACCTTCGTTTTCCTCGTCGCGCTCCTTACTGCCCAGCAGCGTACGCCAGCCGGCTTCCGCCAGGAATCGCGCCTTGGCGATAAATTTGCCGCCGGCGATATCCAGCTCGATCACGCATTTGCGGAATACCGCATCCGGACAGAACTGCATCAGATACTGGCGCGCCACCAGCCCATACACGTTCCGTTCATCCTGCGTCAGATTAATCTTGCCGGCGCGGGCGGTGGGAATGATGGCGTGGTGCGCATCGACCTTCTTATCGTCCCAGCAACGGTTGCGGCGATCGCTGTCGATCACCGGCTGCGGATACAGCTCAGGCTGGTGCACGCTGATGGCGTTCAGCACCGCGTGGCGGCCGGCGAAATGCTCTTCCGGCAGGTAGCGACAGTCGGAACGCGGATAGGTAATCAACTTGTGGGTTTCGTACAGCCGCTGGCAAACGTCCAGCACCTGTTGCGCGCTGAGGTTATAACGCCGGGCCGCTTCGATTTGCAGCGTGGAGAGCGAAAACGGCAGCGGCGCAGTATCGGATTCCCGTTTATCGTTATAAGACGTGACCAGCGCCGGCTGGCCTTCGATGCGCTTGACCACATGCTCCGCCAACGGCCGGTGCAGCAAACGCCCCTCTTCGTCCTGATAAGGCTCACAGGACTCACTGGGCTGCCACAGCGCCACGAAGCGTTCTTCTTTCGGCGTGACGATGTGCGCCTTGACCTCAAAGAAGTCTTTTGGCACGAAGTTTTCGATCTCTTCATCACGCCGTACCACCAATCCGAGCACCGGCGTCTGCACCCTGCCTACCGACAGCACGCCGTCGTAACCGGCGTTGCGGCCCAGCAGCGTGTAGGCGCGGGTCATATTGATGCCGTACAGCCAGTCGGCGCGCGAACGCGCCAGCGCAGACACGCACAACGGAATGAAATCACGGTTGTCGCGCAGGCGTTCAACCGCGCGCTCCACCGCCTGCGGGTTGAGATCGTTGATCAGACAGCGGCGCACCTTCTGGCGCTTTTCCGCCGTCAAATCCAGGTAGTCCAGCACCTCATCCACCAGCAGTTGCCCTTCGCGATCCGGGTCGCCGGCGTGAACCACTTCATCGGCTTCAAGCAGCAACTTTTTGATGGCGTTGAGCTGTTTGCTGACCGACGGCCGCGGCTGCAAGCGCCATTTTTCGGGGATGATCGGCAGATCCGCCAACGACCAGCGCGCATAGCGGCTGTCATAAGCGTCAGGCTGAGCCTGTTCCAACAGGTGGCCGACGCACCAGGTCACCACGTCGTTGTTGCCGCAGGCGATATACCCGTCGCCGCGGCGATGCGGCTTGGGCAAGACGTCGGCAATGGCGCGCGCCAAACTCGGTTTCTCGGCTATGAACAGTCGCATTAATCACCGTTTTTCTGGCTGAACGTCATCAAGAATTCTCTTACTTCTGCATAGTTCCCGCGGAAGACAATCCGCTGGGCTTTCTTTTCCAACTGATAGCAATACATCGGATCGTAGTACTGCTGCAACAGGGGCGCCAACCACTCACGGTGCGCCTCGCCCTGGCCGCTGAGCCGCTGTGCCCGCAGCGCCGCTTCCAGCCGCTGCGTCAGTTGCTGGAAGCGCTCCAGGCCCAGGCGGCGGCGTATGGCGAACAGGCCGTGGTGCAGATAGTCGTCGTACTGTCGCCAGCCCTCTTCCATGCCATAGGCCTGTTCGAACTGTTCGCGCATCCCGTCGATATATTCGGCCTGCAGGCGCGCCAGACGAATATCGAACGGATCGTCGATCACCGCCACCGGCGCCTGCTGCATGCCGTTGAACAACGGCAACGGCAGATTGTTGCTGCCGATGATCCGCCCTTCGTCTTCCAGCACCCAACGGCGGCTGCCACCATGCTGTTTTTTCAGCAATAACACAGCCAGACGATTCTCAAAATCGATCTGTGAGCTTTGCCCCGCCAGCGTTCGGCCAAAAGATGAACCGCGATGGCGCGCCGCGCCTTCCAGATCGACGCCGTCGGCCAGTTCGTTGACCAGCAACGTCTTGCCGCTGCCGGTATTGCCGCCCACCAGGGCCATCGGCAATGCCGCGCTTTGCGCCAACACGCCCAGCAGATAATTGCGCAGCGCCTTATAACCGCCAGTGATACGCGGGTACTCGACGCCGGCCTCATGCAGCCATTGCTGCACCAACTGCGAGCGCAACCCGCCGCGGAAGCAGTAAATATAGCCTTCGGGTCGCTGCGCACAGGCCGCCAGCCAGGCGGCGGTGCGCTGTTCGCGCAGTTTGCCGTTCACCAGGCTGTGGCCGAGCGCGATCGCCGCTTGCTGACCATGCTGCTTATAGCAGGTGCCCACCGCCTGCCGCTCGCTGTCGACCATCAGCGGCAGGTTCACCGCCTGAGCGAAGGCGCCTTGCTGAAACTCGATCGGCGCGCGCACGTCAATCAGCGGCACGTCCTGCAGAAAAATGCGTTGATAATCGGCGCTGTCCGGCCTGCCTTGCATCTTGGACACTACACAACCTCGATCAGCGGTTTACCTGCCTGTGCGGCATGCAGCTCACCGATAGGATTGAGCGTGATGCCGTGCTGCTCGGCAATCGCCAGCACCTGCGCCTGCGCCTCCGGCAATACCGCCAACAGCAAACCGCCGGAGGTTTGCGGATCGCACAGCAGTTGGCGCTGCAAATCGCTCATCTCGCCCACCAGATGGCCATAGCTGTCGAAGTTGCGCCCGGTGCCGCCCGGCACGCAGCCCTCGGCGATATACGCCTCGACGTGCGGCAGCTTCGGCACCCGATCGAACCAGACCGTCGCCTGCAGACCGGAACCCTGGCATACCTCGCTCAAGTGGCCCAGCAAGCCAAAGCCGGTGATATCGGTCATCGCCGTGACGCCCGCCACCTCGGCAAAGTCGGCGCCCGGCTTGTTAAGGCGGCACATCACGTCCGTCGCCAGCCCTTGATGCTCAGGACGCAGCTTGCTTTGCTTCTCGGCTGTCGTCAGCACGCCAATGCCCAGCGGCTTGGTCAGATAGAGTTGCGCGCCGGCCCGTGCGGCGCTGTTCTTTTTCACTCGCTCGGTATTGACCACGCCGGTGACCGCCAGGCCGAAGATAGGTTCCGGCGCGTCGATGGAATGGCCGCCGGCCAGCGCGATCCCTGCCTGTTGGCAGGCGAAACGCCCGCCGTCGATCACCTGCTGCGCCACCTCCGGCGGCAGTTTGGCGATTGGCCAGCCGAGAATGGCGATCGCCATGATCGGTTTGCCGCCCATGGCGTAGACGTCGCTGATGGCGTTAGCGGCGGCGATGCGGCCGAAATCGAACGGATCGTCGACGATCGGCATGAAGAAGTCGGTAGTGCTGATGATGCCGACGCCGTTGCCGATGTCATACACCGCCGCGTCGTCGCGGGTTTCATTGCCGACCAACAGACGCGGATCGACAAATTTTTCCCGCTCGCTGTGCAAGA
>NZ_JVEL01000116.1:0-16147 GCF_001076875.1 Serratia sp. 506_PEND | reverse complement strand
CTGTGGAGTGTAAGGGTTTTCTGTTCGATCTTGATGGCACCCTGGTGGATTCGCTGCCGGCGGTAGAGCGCGCCTGGACGCACTGGGCCGAGCGCCGCGGCGTCGACCCGCAAGCGGTGCTGGACTTCATTCACGGTAAACAGGCCATTACTTCTCTGCGCCACTTTATGCCGGGCGAAAGCGAAGCGGAAATTCAGCGCGAATTCCAATTGCTGGAGCAGGTGGAAGCGCAGGATACCGATGGCGTTCGCGCGCTGCCGGGCGCGATTGCGTTGCTGGAGCGCCTGAACGCGCTCGGCATCCCTTGGGCGATCGTCACCTCCGGTTCGGTGCCGGTGGCCGGCGCTCGCCGCCAGGCCGGCGGTTTGCCGCAGCCGGCGGTGTTCATCACCGCCGAGCAGGTTAAACATGGCAAGCCGCAGCCCGACGCCTATCTGCTGGGCGCCGAGCGCCTGGGGCTGGCGCCGCACGAGTGCGTAGTGGTCGAAGACGCGCCGGCCGGCATTCTCTCCGGCCTGGCGGCGGGTTGCCAGGTGATTGCGGTCAACGCCCCGGCCGATGCCCCGAAGCTGGAGCAGGTCGACCTGCGGCTGGATTCGCTGGCGCAGATCGCCGTCGATAAAACGGCGCAGGGCGCGATCGTTCGCCGGCGGGTTTAAGCGGCATTATCTTCACCCTAATTGATTAGACCCCGCTTCGGCGGGGTTTTTTTATGCTATTTTTTAGACCCTTGGACATTTGCCGGATGAGGCCGTTTTGAACAGCGAATTACTGTGGGTGCTGAGTTTACTGCTGATTGCCATCGTGCTGTTTACCACCAACAAGCTGCGGATGGACGTGGTGGCGCTGTTGGTGATCATCGCTTTCGTGCTGAGCGGCACGCTCAGCTTGCAGGAGGCGACGGTCGGTTTCAGCGATCCCAATGTGATTTTGATCGCCGCGCTGTTCGTGATCGGCGAAGGGCTGGTGCGCACCGGCGTGGCTTATCAGGTGGGCGACTGGCTGGTGAAAGTGGCCGGCAGCAGCGAAACCAAAATGTTGATGCTGCTGATGGTGACGGTCGCCGGATTGGGGGCATTTATGAGCTCGACCGGCGTGGTGGCGATCTTTATCCCGGTGGTGCTCAGCGTGACGGCGAGAATGAAGATCGCGCCGGGGCGGCTGATGATGCCGCTCAGCTTCGCCGGGCTGATCAGCGGCATGATGACGCTGGTGGCCACGCCGCCCAACATGGTGGTCAACAGCGAACTGGTGCGTGAAGGCATCCATGGTTTCGGTTTCTTCAGCGTGACGCCCATTGGCCTGGCGGTGCTGGCGCTGGGCGTCGGTTACATGCTGATCGCCCGGCGTTGGCTGGGCAGCGGCGACACGGGCAAAGCCGGCGACGACTGGCAGCGCCGCACCTTCCGTGACCTGATTCGCGATTACAAGCTTACCGGCCGCGCGCGGCGGTTGGCTGTCCGCAGCGCTTCGCCGCTGATCGGGCGTTCGCTGGACGAGCTGCACCTGCGCGCGCGCTATGGCGCCAACGTGGTGGGCATCGAGCGCTGGAAACGCTTCCGGCGGGTGATGGTCAGCGCCTCCGGCAGCACCGAGCTGCGCGAGGGCGACGTCCTCTTGATCGACATGTCGGACAGCCAGGTCGATCTGCGCGAATTCTGCGGCGAGCAGCGGCTGGAGCCGATGGTGCTGCGCGGCGATTACTTCTCGGAACAGTCGCGCAACGTCGGCATGGCCGAAGTGTCGCTGATCCCGGACTCGGCGCTGCTGGGCAAAAGCCTGCGCGAAGCGGCGTTCCGCAGCCGTTACGATCTGAACGTGGTGGGCATCCGCCGCCACGGCGAGACGCTGGGTGGCAAGTTGGTGGACGAGCCGCTGGAACTGGGCGACATCTTGCTGGTGATCGGCGATTGGAAGGCGATTCGTCAGCTGCAGGCCAAAACCCACGACTTTATCGTGCTCAATCTGCCGGCCGAGGTGGACGAAGTGGCGCCGGCCATCACGCAGGCGCCGCATGCGCTGTTTTGCCTGGCGCTGATGGTGGCGATGATGCTGACCGACGAAATCCCCAACCCGATCGCGGCGCTGATCGCCTGTTTGCTGATGGGCAAGTTCCGCTGCATCGATATGGAGAGCGCCTATAAATCGATCCATTGGCCGAGCATTATTTTGATCGTCGGCATGATGCCGTTCGCGCAGGCGCTGCAAAAGACCGGCGGGGTGGATCTGATCGTCAGCGGGCTGATGGACGTCGCCGGCGGCGCGGGGCCGCGCGTGATGCTGCTGTGCCTGTTCGTCTTGTGCGCCACCATCGGCCTGTTTATTTCCAATACCGCGACGGCGGTGCTGATGGCGCCGATCGCCATCGCCGCCGCGCGCGAAATGGGGGTATCGCCATACCCGTTCGCGATGATTATCGCCGTCGCCGCGTCCGCCGCCTTTATGACGCCGGTTTCTTCACCGGTCAATACGCTGGTTCTCGGGCCGGGCAATTACAAGTTCGGCGATTTCGTACGGCTCGGCGTGCCGTTCACCCTGCTGGTGATGGCGGTCAGCGTGATTGTGGTGCCGTGGCTCTACGGTTTTTAACGGCGCAGCGAGGCTGCGCCGGCGGGGTTACAGCGAGCTGTCGAGGCTGATTTCGTCCAATGACAGACTGAAACTGGGAATGAACACTTCCATGAAGTAGTCCATTTCCGGGCTGCGGCGCTGTTCCAGGGTTTTATCCAGCCGCGCCTTGGCCAGGGTAAATTCGTTGTTGCCGGCAGACAGCTCCTCCAGGCATTTCAGGTAGGCGCATAATGCGTCCGCCTGCTTTACCACCTGCTTTTCATCTTCGCTGTAATAGTGCTCATCGAGAATGGTGCGGAAATCGTTGCGCAGTTCCGCGGGGATCATGTCCAGCAGCTTTTGCTGGGCGATCTTTTCGATCTTCTTGTATTCGTGGGCGATCTGCGGATTGTAGTACTTGATCGGCGTCGGCATGTCGCCGGTGATCACTTCGCTGGCGTCGTGATACATCGCCAGCAGCGCAACCCGGTCGGCGTTGAGATTGCCGTTGAACTTGCGGTTCTTGATCACCGCCAACGCGTGGGCGACAAAAGCCACCTGCAGACTGTGTTCGGAGACGTTCTCGGTGCGCACGTTGCGCATCAGTGGCCAGCGGTTGATCAGTTTCAGGCGGGACAGATGGGCGAAGAAATGGCTCTGGCTCATGGTGCTCTCTTTAACGGCAAGTGAGGCCCCCATTGTGAAGCAGTGACGGCGAATTTTGCAACCGGGCAATGAGAGAAGGGCGCAGCAAGGCGCTGCGCCCCAGGCGATTACTGATGGTAGCCTTCTAGGAAGCGGCCCAGCTTGCCGACCGCCATTTCCAGCTCGTCTACGCGCGGCAGGGTGACGATGCGCACATGATCCGGGTAGGGCCAGTTGAATGCGGTCCCCTGCACAAGCAGCACTTTTTCCTGCAGCAGCAGATCCAGCACCAGTTTCTGGTCGTCATGGATATTGAAGCGTTTGGCATCGATGCGCGGGAACATGTACAGCGCGCCCTGCGGCTTCACGCATGAGACGCCCGGAATGTCATTGAGCAGTTCCCAGGTGCGGTTGCGCTGTTCGTACAGACGGCCGCCGGGCTGAATGAATTCGCTGATGCTTTGATAACCGCCCAGCGCGGTCTGAATGGCGTGCTGCATCGGCACGTTGGCGCACAGGCGCATCGAAGCCAGCATCTCCAGCCCTTCGATATAGCCTTTGGCGTGCTTCTTCGGCCCGTTGAGCACCATCCAGCCCTGGCGGAAGCCCGCCACGCGGTAGGTTTTCGACAGGCCGTTGAAGGTCACGGTCAGCAGATCCGGCGCCAGCGCAGCGATCGAATGATGCTCCGCTTCGTCATACAGGATCTTGTCATAGATCTCGTCGGCGAAGATGATCAGGTTGTGTTGGCGGGCGATCTCGACGATCTGTTCCAGCAGCGCTTTGCTGTACACCGCGCCGGTTGGGTTGTTCGGGTTGATGATCACGATGCCGCGGGTGCGCGGGGTGATCTTGCTGATGATGTCGTCCAGATCCGGGAACCAGCCGGCCTGCTCATCGCACAGGTAGTGCACGGCTTTGCCGCCGGACAGCGAGACCGCGGCGGTCCACAACGGATAGTCCGGCGCCGGCACCAGCATTTCGTCGCCGCTGTTGAGCAGCGCCTGCATGGATTGAACGATCAGCTCCGAGACGCCGTTGCCAATGTAGATATCCTCAACGGTCACGTCACGCATGTTGCGCGCCTGATAGTGCTGCATGATCGCTTTACGCGCCGAGAAGAGGCCCTTGGAGTCGGAGTAGCCTTGCGCCGTGGGCAGATTGCGGATCACGTCGACCAGGATTTCGTCCGGGGCGTCGAAACCGAACGGGGCAGGGTTGCCGATGTTCAGTTTCAGGACTTTGTTGCCTTCTTCTTCAAGACGTTTAGCTTCTTTAAGCACCGGGCCGCGAATGTCATAGCAGACGTTGTCCAGTTTGCTGGATTTCTCAATGGGGGACATAAAAAGTTGAGCCTTTTGCTGGGATAGGGGCGCTCCTACCGTGGGACGCCGCAACCCGCCCAATGTACTCCTGGCGTAGTTGCTTTTGAAGGGTTTTGCACGCCTTTGGTGCAAATGCATGTCGTAACGGGGGATTTTAGTTATGATAAGCAAAGGTAAAGTTATTTTGTAGTTCATAATTTCATGAACTATAATTTTACTAGGGTTTTGTTCTGTAAAATTACGTGTCGATAAACGAGACGTGTCGGCGATCGCGGCCGGCAGCAGTGAACTGATAAGCCGAAAGTGAGAATAGACTTCAATAAACTGTAAAGGAACGATAATACCGGAGTTGTCTGATAGCGGGTTGCCGGTTAGCGCACCACACTAAAAAAATGGCATATTTACATTAGCTTTACTTTATATTTCAGCTTAAGCATTGTTTATGTGGTTATAGGATTATTATTTAAAGTAAAAATCTTACTGATTGAATTTATTAAATTCATTGAGTGATAACACGACGTTGGTGCCGTTAATTATTTATTTTTCTTACTCTGTAATGCAGCCTGAACGCCGGTTGATAAGGATTCTCAGTAGCACGAATGGAGTGGAAATTAGGCAGTATCAATGAGTAAAATCTCAGGTTCGGTGGGGGTTTTCCCTTTCCACCGGTATTCAGTCTCCCGCGTTCTATAAGCACCATCGATAGATCGCATTTTAAAAAGCGATAGAGGTAACGAATCATAAGTAATTTTTTTGCCCTCCACTTATGAGTGGGGTACTGTCATAACAGGCTCCGTCCTTTTCAACGGCGTCTGAGAAACACACCAGGGTAGTAGTTCGTAAATTAGAATTTAAAAAAGTGAAGAATACACTATGACAACTGCAAATCGTCCGATACTTAATCTCGACCTCGATCTGCTAAGAACCTTTGTTGCGGTTGCTGATTTGAATACCTTCGCGGCGGCGGCTGTTGCCGTTTGCCGTACGCAATCAGCCGTCAGCCAACAAATGCAGCGATTAGAGCAACTGGTCGGCAAAGAACTGTTTGCCCGCCATGGGCGCAACAAACTCCTGACTGAGCATGGTATTCAGCTTCTCGGTTATGCCAGGAAGATCCTGCGCTTTAACGACGAAGCCTGTACCTCGCTGATGTACAACAATATTAAAGGTGTTCTGACCATCGGCGCTTCCGACGACACCGCCGATACCATTCTGCCTTTCCTGTTGAACCGCGTGACCGCCATCTATCCGAAGCTGGCCATTGACGTGCGCGTAAAGCGCAGCACGACGATGGTCGATCTGCTGGAAGAGGGGGAGATCGATCTGGCGGTGACCACGGCCGATCCGGCCGGGCACCCGCACATCGTGCTGCGTACGTCGCCGACGCTGTGGTACTGCGCTGCCGATTATCACTATCAGGCCGGCGAACCTATCCCGCTGGTGGTGATGGATGAACCAAGCCCGTTCCGCGCGCTGGCGATCAAACAGTTGGACGAAGCCGGTATCCCGTGGCGTATCGCCTACGTCGCCTCCACGCTGTCCGCGGTGCGGGCGGCCTGTAAGGCCGGCCTGGGCGTGACCGCGCGCCCGATCGAGATGATGAGCCCCGATCTGCGGGTGCTGGGCGCGGTGGAAGGTTTGCCGCCGCTGCCGGATACCCAGTATGCGCTGTGCAAAAACGCGCAGTGCAGCAACGAACTGGCCATGGCCATCTTCAGCGCGATGCAGGGCGGCGATGACGGCTATGGCTTCAACGGCGCGGAAGCCGGTCTCCAGGGCGATCAGGATGATGCCAGCCTGGTGGACGAAGAAGAATAACGCCGCGGCGTGATATCTGATGAAAAACCTCTGCTTCGGCGGAGGTTTTTTTTGGCCGTTTTTTGATGATTTCTACTGTTATAGAGGTTTAAGTGTGATTTTGTTATGAGTTGTCTGTTTTATTAACTTTTAAGCGTTGCTGAAAAGAGAGTTTGACCGGATTTAAGATGCTGGGTTTGTTTTTTGCACAATAAGATTGAATGAGTTAAAGGCATGGTAATAGCATGGTTATTTTGTTAGCTTATGGCGGTCGTTTTTGCGGCTTAATTTGAGGAAAATTGTTAAAGGGCCACACTTTTTTTGAGGATTTATGCTGAAAACGTGTCCTGGATCAAAAAAATACCCCTAGGTAGTGAGTGGAAGAACAGGGAATTCCTGAGACAATGGTATAGTAAAACTGAAATGTGCATGTTGGTTTATATCTATCTGTTTCTACACAAAAATTAACTGACACGATTTAGCCTGTCCCTGGCGCATCAAATGTTAATCAAATGATACGTATGTAAACTAGTGTGTAGATACTTTTGTCAAAGTTGACAAAAGGTTATAGAAAGGAGTAAAAAGCCCACAGAAAAACGCTGCCTAACTCGCTGTAAAAGCAGTTTGTTTGTGTGGTTATTTATCCTTCCCTTAAATCGATGTGGCGCACTAACTGCCGGTGACAAGAGCAGTGCGATCGACGCCACTTTTGATGAGTAAGCATAGAGTATGTCAACAACCACTGAAGTTATCGCTCATCACTGGGCGCTCGCCGTATTTCTCGTCGTGGCTATCGGGCTTTGCGGCTTAATGCTGCTGGGTGCGTTCTTCTTGGGCGGGAGAGCCCGGGCGCGCGCCAAACACACCCCGTTTGAATCAGGCATCGACTCGGTCGGCACGGCGCGCATGCGCTTGTCCGCCAAGTTCTACCTGGTGGCCATGTTCTTCGTTATTTTCGACGTTGAAGCCTTATACCTGTATGCCTGGTCGGTCTCGATTCGCGAGAGCGGCTGGGTGGGCTTTATCGAAGCCGCCATTTTCATTTTGGTGCTATTGGCCGGTCTGGTTTATCTGGTGCGCATCGGCGCGTTGGATTGGACTCCGGCGCGTTCCCAACGCCGCAGCAAACCGAGCACGATCACTAACACCAACAGTCATCCGCAGTAACAGCGAGGCATTAAGATGGACTATACGCTCACCCGCATAGACCCGAACGGTGAGAACGACCGTTATCCCCTGCAAAAACAGGAGATCGTCGCCGATCCCCTGGAACAACAGGTTCACCGCACGGTTTACATGGGTAAACTCGAACATGCGCTGCATGACATGGTGAACTGGGGGCGTAAAAACTCTATTTGGCCGTATAACTTCGGCCTTTCGTGCTGTTACGTGGAGATGGTGACGTCGTTTACCGCCGTTCACGACGTGGCGCGTTTCGGTGCGGAAGTGTTGCGCGCCTCCCCGCGTCAGGCTGACCTGATGGTGGTAGCCGGGACCTGCTTCACCAAAATGGCCCCGGTCATCCAGCGCCTGTACGAGCAGATGCTAGAGCCTAAGTGGGTGATCTCGATGGGCGCCTGCGCCAACTCCGGCGGCATGTACGACATCTATTCCGTAGTGCAGGGCGTGGACAAGTTCCTGCCGGTCGACGTGTACATTCCCGGCTGCCCACCGCGTCCGGAAGCCTACATGCAAGCGCTGATGCTGCTGCAGGAATCCATCGGCAAAGAACGTCGCCCGCTGTCGTGGGTTGTCGGCGATCAGGGCGTTTACCGCGCCAATATGCAGTCTGAAAGAGAGCGTAAACACGGCGAGCGCATCGCGGTGACCAACCTCCGGACGCCTGACGAGATTTAAGACGTTCATTTAACGTCCATCTTAGTGCGCTATTGGTTAACACAGCGAAAAGTGAAACTTGCGGCGAATAACCCTTTAGTGTGGTGAAAAAAAATTATGACAGATTTGACGACGCACGACGCCTTGCCTGCCTGGCAGACCCGAGATCACCTTGACGACCCGGTGATCGGCGAACTGCGCAACCGTTTTGGGCCGGAAGCCTTTACTGTTCAGGCCACTCGTACCGGCATGCCCGTGGTATGGGTTAAACCTGACCAGTTACTGGAAGTAATGACGTTCCTGAGAAAACAGCCGAAGCCGTATGTCATGCTGTTCGATCTGCATGGCGTGGATGAACGCCTTCGCACCCACCGCGACGGCCTGCCCGCTGCGGATTTCTCCGTTTTCTACCATCTGATCTCCATCGAGCGCAACCGCGACATCATGCTGAAGGTGGCGCTGTCTGAAAAAGACCTGCACGTGCCGACGGCGACCAAGGTGTTCCCGAACGCCAACTGGTACGAGCGCGAAACCTGGGAAATGTTCGGCATCACCTTCGACGGCCATCCGCACCTGTCGCGCATCATGATGCCGCAGACCTGGGAAGGGCACCCGCTGCGCAAGGACTACCCGGCGCGCGCCACTGAATTCGATCCTTTCGTGCTGACCAAGCAGAAAGAAGATCTGGAAATGGAAGCGCTGACCTTCAAGCCGGAAGACTGGGGCATGAAGCGCGGCACCGAGAACGAAGACTTCATGTTCCTCAACCTCGGCCCGAACCACCCGTCCGCGCACGGTGCGTTCCGCATCATTCTGCAACTGGACGGCGAAGAGATCGTCGACTGCGTGCCGGATATCGGCTATCACCACCGCGGCGCCGAGAAGATGGGCGAGCGTCAATCCTGGCACAGCTACATCCCGTACACCGACCGCATCGAGTACCTCGGCGGCTGCGTGAACGAAATGCCTTATGTGTTGGCGGTCGAGAAGCTGGCCGGCATCAAGGTGCCCGAGCGCGTCGACACCATCCGCGTGATGCTGTCCGAGCTGTTCCGCATCAACAGCCACCTGCTGTACATCTCCACCTTCATTCAGGACGTCGGCGCGATGACCCCGGTGTTCTTCGCCTTTACCGATCGTCAGAAAATCTACGATCTGGTGGAAGCGATCACCGGTTTCCGTATGCACCCGGCCTGGTTCCGCATCGGCGGCGTCGCGCACGATCTGCCGCGCGGCTGGGATCGCCTGCTGCGTGAATTCCTCGACTGGATGCCGAAGCGTCTGGACTCCTACGTGAAAGCGGCGCTGAAGAACAGCATTCTGAAAGGCCGCTCCATCGGCGTCGCGTCTTACAACGCCAAAGAAGCGCTGGAGTGGGGCGTGACCGGCGCCGGCCTGCGCGCGACCGGCGTGGAGTTCGACGTGCGTAAATGGCGTCCGTACTCCGGCTACGAGAACTTCGACTTCGAAGTGCCGGTCGGCGACGGCACCAGCGACTGCTACACCCGCGTGATGCTGAAGGTGGAAGAGCTGCGCCAGAGCCTGCGCATCCTCGAACAGTGCCTGAACAACATGCCGGAAGGCCCGTTCAAGGCCGATCACCCGCTGACTACGCCGCCGCCGAAAGAGCGCACGCTGCAGCACATTGAAACGCTGATCACCCACTTCCTGCAGGTTTCCTGGGGCCCGGTGATGCCAGCCAACGAATCATTCCAGATGATTGAAGCCACCAAAGGGATCAACAGCTACTACCTGACCAGCGACGGCAGCACCATGAGCTATCGCACCCGGGTACGTACGCCGAGCTTTGCGCACCTGCAGCAGATCCCATCGGTCATCCGAGGCAGCCTGGTTTCCGACCTGATCGTCTATCTGGGTAGTATCGATTTTGTAATGTCAGATGTGGACCGCTAACTATGCATGATCAAAAAGACAATCACGCAGTCAACGATGCGCTCGAGCCCATCAACGCAGCCGCTCCTCAGAGCGGCGTTGATGCATTTGTACTGAGCGCGGAAGAACGTGATGCGATCGAGCACGAAAAGCACCATTACGAGGATCCGCGCGCCGCGTCCATCGAAGCACTGAAAATTGTGCAGAAGCAGCGCGGTTGGGTTCCGGACGGTGCGATTTACGCCATCGCGGAAGTGCTGGGCATCCCCGCCAGCGACGTAGAAGGCGTGGCCACGTTCTACAGCCAGATTTTCCGTCAGCCAGTAGGACGTCACGTGATCCGTTATTGTGACAGCGTTGTTTGTCACATCACCGGTTACCAGGGCATTCAGGCCGCTATCGAGAAGAAGCTGAACATCAAGCCGGGTCAAACCACCTTTGATGGCCGCTTCACGCTGTTGCCGACCTGCTGTCTGGGCAACTGCGATAAAGGGCCGACCATGATGATTGACGAGGACACTCACAGTCAGCTGAAGCCTGAAGATATCGAGACGCTACTGGAGCAGTATCAATGACCAAGCACATTGTACGCACTCCCGAAACGCATCCGCTGACCTGGCGTCTGCGCGATGACAAGCAGCCGCTGTGGCTGGACGAATACCGCAGCAAAAACGGCTATGCCGGCGCAGAGAAGGCCCTCAAAGGCCTGGCCCCGGACGAAATCGTCGGCCTGGTGAAAGATTCCGGGCTGAAGGGCCGCGGCGGCGCGGGCTTCTCCACCGGTTTGAAGTGGAGCCTGATGCCGAAGGACGAATCCATGAACATCCGTTACCTGCTGTGTAACGCCGATGAGATGGAGCCGGGCACTTACAAAGACCGCCTGCTGATGGAGCAGCTGCCGCATCTGCTGGTGGAAGGCATGCTGATCTCCGCGTTCGCGCTGAAAGCCTACCGCGGGTACATCTTCCTGCGCGGCGAGTACATCGAAGCGGCGGCGCACCTGCGTCGCGCTATCGCGGAAGCCACCGAAGCCGGCTATCTGGGCAAGAACATTCTCGGCACCGGATTTGATTTCGAGCTGATCGTGCACACCGGCGCCGGCCGTTACATCTGCGGCGAAGAAACCGCGCTGATCAACTCGCTGGAAGGCCGCCGCGCCAACCCGCGCTCCAAGCCGCCATTCCCGGCCAGCGCCGGCGTCTGGGGCAAGCCGACCTGCGTCAACAACGTCGAAACGCTGTGCAACGTGCCGGCCATTTTGGCGAACGGCGTGGAGTGGTACACCGGCATCTCCGGCAGTGAAGACAAAGGCACCAAGCTGATGGGCTTCTCCGGCCGGGTGAAAAATCCGGGCGTCTGGGAACTGCCGTTCGGCACCACCGCGCGCGAGATCCTGGAAGACTACGCCGGCGGCATGCGCGACGGTCTGCGTTTCAAAGCCTGGCAGCCGGGCGGCGCGGGCACCGACTTCCTGACCGCCGATCACCTCGATCTGCCGATGGAATACGGCGCGATCGGCAAAGCCGGCAGCCGTCTCGGCACCGCGTTGGCGATGGCGGTTGACCACGAGATCGGCATGGTGCCGCTGGTGCGCAACCTGGAAGAGTTCTTCGCCCGCGAGTCCTGCGGCTGGTGTACGCCTTGCCGCGATGGCCTGCCGTGGAGCGTGAAGATCCTGCGCGCGTTGGAAAACGGCGAAGGGCAGCCGGGGGATATCGAAACCCTCGAACAGCTGTGCCGTTCCCTCGGCCCGGGCAAAACCTTCTGCGCCCACGCGCCAGGTGCCGTAGAGCCACTGCAAAGCGCGATTAAATATTTCCGTGAAGAGTTCGAGGCGGGTATCGCCGTGCAGCACTTCGGCAATGCGCATGCGATTGGCGGCATTCAGCCGAACAATCTGCTGAAGCAACGCTGGTAAGCCGACTCGCCCGAACACGGCCAGAATTTTTGATTAACGCCTGCCGCAAGGCAGGCCACTTGGAAGCATGCTGACTATGGCTACGATTCATGTAGACGGCAAAGAGTATGAGGTAGACGGGGCGGACAACCTGCTGCAGGCTTGTCTCTCCCTCGGCCTTGATATTCCTTACTTTTGCTGGCATCCGGCGCTGGGAAGCGTCGGCGCTTGCCGCCAATGTGCGGTAAAGCAATACCAAAACGCGGAAGATACGCGCGGCCGTTTGGTGATGTCCTGTATGACCCCGGCATCCGATGGCACCTTCATCTCCATCGATGACGGCGAAGCGAAGCAGTTCCGTGAAAGCGTGGTCGAGTGGTTGATGACCAACCACCCGCACGATTGCCCGGTCTGTGAGGAAGGCGGTAACTGTCACCTGCAGGATATGACGGTAATGACCGGCCACAGCTTCCGTCGCTACCGCTTCACCAAGCGCACCCACAACAACCAGGAGCTGGGGCCGTTTATCTCGCACGAGATGAACCGCTGCATCGCCTGCTATCGCTGCGTGCGTTACTACAAAGACTATGCGGATGGCACCGACTTCGGCGTGTACGGCGCGCACGACAACGTCTACTTTGGTCGCCCGGAAAGCGGCACGCTGGAAAGCGAGTTCTCCGGCAACCTGGTGGAAGTGTGCCCGACCGGCGTCTTCACCGACAAAACGCACTCCGAACGCTACAACCGTAAATGGGACATGCAGTTCGCGCCGAGCATTTGCCAGCAGTGCAGCATCGGCTGTAATACCAGCCCGGGCGAGCGCTATGGCGAGCTGCGCCGTATCGAAAACCGTTACAACGGCAGCGTGAACCACTACTTCCTGTGCGACCGCGGCCGTTTCGGTTACGGCTACGTCAACCAGAAAGATCGTCCGCGTCAACCGCAGCAGCTGCGCGGCGATGACTGGATCACCCTGAACGCCGAGCAGGCGATGCAGGGCGCGGCGGACATCCTGCGTCAGGCGAAGAAAACCATCGGCATCGGCTCCCCGCGCGCCAGCCTGGAAAGCAACTTCGCACTGCGCGAGCTGGTCGGCGCCGAGAACTACTACACCGGTATCGCTCAGGCTGAGCAATCACGCCTGGCGCTGATGCTGAACGTGCTGAAAAACGGCGGCGTTCATACGCCGGCGCTGCGCGAGATCGAGGATTACGACGCGGTGCTGGTGCTGGGCGAAGACTTGACGCAAACCGGCGCGCGCATCGCGCTGTCCGTGCGTCAGGCCGTCAAGGGGAAAGCCCGCGCGATGGCGGCGGCGCAGCGCGTTGCCGACTGGCAGATCGCGGCGGTGCAGAACATCGGCCAGCACGCCAAGTACCCGCTGTTCACCACCAACGTCGACAACACCCGCTTGGACGACATCGCCGCCTGGAACTACCGCGCGCCGGTTGACGAGCAGGCGCGCTTCGGCTTCGCCATCGCTCACGCGCTGGACAGCGCAGCGCCGGCGGTGAACGATCTGGCTGAAGGCCTGAACAAGAAAGTCGATATCATCGTGCAGGCGCTGACCGGCGCACGCAAACCGCTGATCATTACCGGCAGCAACGCCGGCAGCGAAGCCATCATCGAAGCGGCGGCCAACATCGCCAAAGCGTTGAAGGGCCGCGGTGCCGACGTCGGCATCACCTTCGTGGCGGGCGCAGCCAACAGCATGGGCCTGGCGATGATCGGCGGCGGTTCGCTCGATCAGGCGCTGGAACAGCTGGCGAGCGGCGCAGCCGACACCGCCATCGTGATGGAAAACGATCTCTATCGTCATGCGCCGGCGGCGCAGGTGGACGCGGCGTTGGCCAAGGTCAACAACCTGATCGTCGCCGACCACCAGCGCACCGCGATCATGGACAAAGCCAACCTGATCCTCTCCTCGGCCAGCTTCGCCGAGAGCGACGGTACGCTGATCAACCAGGAAGGCCGCGCGCAGCGCTTCTTCCAGGTGTACGATCCGGCTTACTACGACGACGCCAAGAAGAATCAGTTCACCGTGATGCTGGAAAGCTGGCGCTGGATGCACTCGCTGCACTCCACCTACACCAGCCGCCACGTGGACTGGACCCAGCTCGATGACGTGATCGCCGCTTGCGTCGCCGCGTTGCCGCAGCTGCAGGGCATCGTCGACGCCGCGCCGGACGCGACGTTCCGCATTCGCGGTCAGAAGCTGGCGCGTTCGCCGCACCGCTCCAGCGGCCGTACCGCCATGCGCGCCAACATCAGCGTGCACGAGCCGCGTCAGCCGCAGGATAAAGACACCATGTTCGCCTTCTCGATGGAAGGGAACAACAGCCCGCTGGCCGATCGTCAGCAGATCCCGTTCGCCTGGGCGCCAGGCTGGAACTCACCGCAGGCATGGAACAAGTTCCAGGCCGAAGTGGGCGGCAAACTGCGTCACGGCGATCCGGGCGTGCGCCTGATCGAAGCGGGGGAGGGCAGCCTCGGTTACTTCGATCGCGTGCCTGCCGCCTTCAATCCGAACGACGGCTGGCGTGTCGCGCCTTACTACCACCTGTTCGGCAGCGATGAAATGTCGCAGCGCTCTCACGTGATCCAGCAGCGCATGCCGGAGGCCTACGTGATGGTCAACCCGGCCGATGCGGCGACGCTTGGCGTCAACGCGGGCAGCCTGGTGGAGTTCAACTGCGCGGGCCAGACCCTGCGTCTGCCGGTGCGTCTGAGTGAAACCCTGACCCAGGGCCAGGTTGGTTTGCCGCTCGGCTTGCCAGGGATCCCGCCGATCTTGGTGGGTGCTAAGGTAGACAATCTGCGGGAGGCGGCACGATGAGCTGGTTTACCCCTGAGGTGATCGACATCTTGATCGCCATTCTTAAAGCGGTCGTGATCCTGTTGGTGGTCGTGGCGTGCGGGGCGTTCATGAGCTTCGGCGAACGCCGTCTGCTCGGCCTGTTCCAGAACCGCTACGGGCCGAACCGCGTAGGCTGGGGCGGCTCGCTGCAGCTGGTCGCCGACATGATCAAAATGTTCTTCAAGGAAGACTGGGTGCCGAGATTCTCCGACCGGGTGATCTTCACCCTGGCGCCGATGATCGCCTTTACTTCCCTGTTGCTGGCATTTGCCATCGTGCCGGTCAGCCCGACCTGGGCGGTGTCCGATCTCAACATCGGTATTCTGTTCTTCCTGATGATGGCCGGCCTGGCGGTGTACGCCGTGCTGTTCGCCGGATGGTCGAGCAACAACAAATACTCGCTGTTGGGCGCGATGCGTGCCTCCGCGCAAACCCTGAGCTACGAAGTGTTCATCGGCCTGTCGCTGATGGGCGTGGTGATGCAGGCGGATTCATTCAACATGCAGGCCATCGTTGAATCTCAGGCGCACGTCTGGAACGTCATTCCGCAGTTCTTCGGCTTCGTGACCTTCGCGATCGCCGGCGTGGCGGTGTGTCACCGTCACCCGTTTGACCAGCCGGAAGCCGAGCAGGAACTGGCTGACGGTTACCACATCGAATATTCCGGCATGAAGTTCGGTCTGTTCTTCGTGGGGGAATACATCGGTATCGTCACCGTGTCCGCCCTGATTGTGACGTTGTTCTTCGGCGGCTGGCAGGGTCCGTTCCTGCCGCCATTCATCTGGTTCGCGTTGAAAACGGCCTTCTTCATGATGATGTTCATCCTGATCCGCGCCGCGCTGCCGCGTCCGCGTTATGACCAGGTGATGTCCTTCGGCTGGAAAGTGTGCCTGCCGCTGACGCTGCTGAACCTGCTGGCAACCGCCGCGGTCATTTTGTACAACGCTCAATAAGGGGTGAATAAACCATGACATTGAAAGAGTTAGTGGTTGGTTTCGGCACCCAGGTGCGCAGCATTTGGATGATTGGCATGCATGCCTTCGCCAAGCGCGAAACCCAGATGTATCCGGAAGAACCGGTTTACCTGCCGCCGCGCTACCGCGGCCGCATCGTGCTGACGCGCGATCCGGACGGCGAAGAGCGCTGCGTCGCCTGTAACCTGTGTGCGGTTGCCTGCCCGGTCGGCTGTATCTCGCTGCAAAAGGCAGAACAGAAAGACGGTCGTTGGTATCCGGAGTTCTTCCGCATCAACTTCTCGCGCTGCATCTTCTGCGGCCTGTGCGAAGAGGCTTGCCCAACTACCGCTATCCAGCTGACGCCGGATTTCGAACTGGGCGAGTACAAGCG
>NZ_JVEL01000115.1:0-5621 GCF_001076875.1 Serratia sp. 506_PEND | reverse complement strand
GCCTCGCGGCGGGTAAGAGGCTAACTTAACGTTGCTGGCGTTAGAGTAGGCCTCGGGTTGATGAATATCGACTCGGGGCTTTTCTCTTTGTACCTTTCACGCAGACTCTAGATACAAAGATCCAGAGCACCCGCGCGCAGTATATTCATCCTCCCCGTTATCCCGATTCCTTTTTACTGACTCCGTTTCATTTCTGCGCAAAATTGCGCAAAGGCGTTGCAACAGACTGAAAATCGCCGCGCGGATGGCGAAAAATGAAATAAAAAAAGCGGCCCCCATACGATGAGAGCCGCTTTTTCAGCGAGGCGTGGCCAAGCGTCAGGCGTGTTTCTTGGCCGCCTGCAGGTACAGCATTTCCAGACCCAGGGTCGCCGCGGCCAGCGCGGTGATCTCGGACTGATCATAAGCCGGCGCCACTTCCACTACGTCCATGCCGACGATGTTCAGCGACTGCATGCCGCGCACCAGTTTCAGCGCGCGATCGGAGGTCAGGCCGCCGATCACCGGCGTGCCGGTGCCCGGTGCGAACGCCGGATCCAGGCAGTCGATGTCGAAGGTCAGGTACACCGGCATATCGCCGACGATGCCCTTGATCTGAGTCAGCAGGTCGTCCACGCTGCGATCGTTCACCTGCGCGGCGTCCAGTACGGTAAAGCCATTGTCGTGATCGAACTCGGTGCGAATGCCGATCTGCACCGAGTGGTGCGGATCGATCAGGCCTTCGTTCGGCGCATGATAGAACATGGTGCCGTGGTCGAACTTGCTGCCGTTGGCGTAGGTATCGGTATGGGCGTCAAAGTGCACCAGCGCCAGCTTGCCGAAATGCTTGGCGTGCGCGCGCAGCAGCGGCAGGGTGACAAAGTGATCGCCGCCGAACGAGAGCATGCGCTTACCGGCCTTCAGCAGTTTCTCCGCATGCGCCTGCAGCTTGTCGCTCATGTCCTGCGCATCGCCGAAGTTGAACACGATGTCGCCGCAGTCAACCACGTTCAGACGATCGCGCAGATCGAAGCTCCACGGCCAACGGTTGCCTTCCCAGGCCAGGTTGGTGGACACCTGGCGGATGGCCGCCGGGCCATGACGGCCGCCGGCGCGACCGGAGGTCGCCATGTCAAACGGAATGCCGGTGATGACCCACTCTGCATCGCTGTCGTAAGGCATGAAGTTCAGCGGAAAGCGCAGGAAACCAAAGGCGTTGGACACTAATGAATTATCGGACTGATGGCCTAAGGTGCTCATAGTAAACCCTCGTAGTTCAACAAGTTGCCGGGCGCAGACGCCGGGCCGTTACAAAAAAAAATCCCTCCCGCGTCGTTAGCCCGACGAGAAAGGGATTTATTCGATGTGTGTTTCGGTGCTACCGATACGGCAGATTATGGCCGCATTTTATCCATGCTTCAAGAGGGCCGATATCGCCCCCCATGAAGAAGGCGGTTACTCGTCTTCCAGATACGTATAACCGTACAGACCGGCCTCAAACTCTTCCAGGAACTGCGCCTGCAGCTCGCTGTCCAGATCGGTTTCTTTGACCTGATCGCGGAATTTGGACAGCAGCGCGCTCGGATCGAGCTGCACATACTCCAGCATATCCGCCACGGTATCGCCCTCGTCGGACAGCTCGGTCTCGACGCTGCCGTCCGGGAACACGTACACGTCAACCGAGGCGGTGTCGCCGAACAGGTTGTGCATGTTGCCGAGGATCTCCTGATACGCACCGACCATGAAGAAGCCCAGCGCCGGCGGGTTCTCCGGATCGTACGGCGGCATCGGCATGGTGGTCGCCACGCCGTCGCCGTCGACGTAATGGTCGATGGTGCCGTCGGAGTCGCAGGTGATATCGAGCAGCACAGCGCGGCCTTCCGGCGGTTTATCCAGCCCTTCCAGCGGCAGCACCGGGAACAGCTGGTCGATACCCCAGGCATCCGGCATCGACTGGAACAGTGAGAAGTTGACGTAGAACTTGTCCGCCATGCGCTCTTGCAGCTCGTCGATGATCGGGCGGTGTGCGCGGTTGCTCGGATCGAGCTGCTGCTGGATCTTGTTGCAGATGTTCAGATACAGCTGCTCGGCCCAGGCGCGCTTGGTCAAGTCCAGCATGCCGTGCGCGTATTGGGTGTGCACGTCGTGCAGATCCATCTGGCTGTCGTGCAGCCATTCGCGCAGCGAGCGGCGGTTCTCCGGCTCGTTCATTTCCAGCCAGGTTTCCCACATGCTTTCCAGCGCGCGCGGCGCGTCGGCTTCCGGCGGCTGCGGTTCGCTGAACTCGTTGCGCTCGACGCCAATCACGTTGGAGACCAGCACCGTGTGGTGCGCGGTCACGGCGCGGCCGGACTCGGTGATCACCGTCGGGTGCGGCAGGCCGTGTTCGTTACAGGCGTCGCCGATGCCCCAAATCACGTTGTTGGCATATTCGTTCAGGCCGTAGTTGACCGAGCAATCGGACTGCGAACGGGTGCCTTCGTAGTCGACGCCCAAGCCGCCGCCCACGTCGAAGCACTGAATGTTGACGCCCAGCTTGTGCAGCTCAACGTAGAAGCGCGCCGATTCGCGCACGCCGGTGGCGATGTCGCGAATGTTGGCCAGCTGCGAACCCAGGTGGAAGTGCAGCAGCTGCAGGCTGTCGAGGCGGCCCGCTTCACGCAGGGTTTCCACCAGCTTCAGCACCTGCACCGCCGCCAGACCGAACTTGGATTTTTCGCCGCCGCTCGACTGCCATTTGCCGGAGCCTTGCGATGCCAGACGCGCACGCACGCCCAGGCGCGGTATGACGTTCAGCCGTTCGGCCTCTTCCAGCACCAGGTTGATCTCGGACATTTTCTCGATCACCAGGTACACCTTGTGCCCCAGCTTTTCCCCGATCAACGCCAGGCGAATGTATTCACGATCTTTATAACCATTACAGACAATCACCGAGCGGGTCATGCCGGCATGCGCCAGCACCGCCATCAGCTCGGCCTTGGATCCGGCTTCCAGCCCCAGCGGTTCGCCGGAGTTCACCAGCGATTCAATCACGCGGCGGTGTTGGTTCACCTTGATCGGATACACCAGGAAATAACCGCCCTGGTAGCCGAAGGATTCACGCGCGCGTTTGAACGCGGCGTTGATCGAACGCAGGCGATGCTGAAGGATCTGCGGGAAGCAGAACAGCGCCGGCAGACGTTGGCCGTCTTTCTGGCGCGTTTTCACCAGTTCTGCCAGATCGACGCGCGCCTGCGGGACATCCGGATCCGGGCACACGCTGATATGGCCCAGCTCGTTGACGTCATAGTAATTGTTGCCCCAGTAGGCGACGTTATAAGTACGCAGCATCTTGCTGGCATTACGATCATTCATGGCAACCTCCTGCATGGAGCGCAAAGATAAAGACTCGCCCGCAACCGGCGGGCGGTGAATCAACAGATCATCAGACATGGTTCGCCTCACATTCCCTACTGACGAAACCGTCAGCCACTATCGCAGCTACAACCCGCGAGAACAACCCAACAAGCCGCGCCGGCGGCAGCGAAGAGAACTGCCGTTCGCGGTCAGCGATCGGTTTATCACTCATATAATTGTAAGACACCCTGTTCAAACCTCGTGAATCGGGCCAAGAAACATCCCACAGGAAGGCTGCAGGCTACCCTTGTTCAGTTCTTCAGACGACCGTTAGCCGGCCCGAGAATCCTGAGTAGCGGCCAAGTGTTTATCGCACCTGGTAAGTGACAGAGAGACAAGACGGGAAATAGCAGAAGAATGTGCGCCAGAACGGCACTGCTGTTGAGAACCAACAACCGGTAGACAACGGATCATTAATCCAACCACCTCCACGCGCGCCGTTCGGAGTGAACGACCCAGCCTCTAAAATAGTGTAAGAACGTGACCGTTCGATGAAGCGGCGGCGCTTACGGCGAACGCCCGCGACGGATAATAGCGCAACGCCGGCGAATGCAAAGCGGAAGTTAATCGCACCTTCCACCACGCCAGACCGCCGTACTGTGCAGCAAATGAACCGCGCGCGCAGTTTATACCGGTAAGCAGGTGAAAAAGCAAAATGAAAATTCGCCGAAAACTGTTTCAAGCGATGAAAATGGCGCCAACCCGTTTGCGCAAAAGAGCGAAAGCGCAAAAAATTACTGGCAATCTGGCTAAACCCTGACCTAAAATAGACGTCCAGATGTTAATCCATCTATACTGGTTAACTGATAAACTGCTTAACGGCTTTGCCTGAGGGGCGTTGCAGGATGCATCTCGCGCCATCAGCGGAAGACCCTTCGCTTCGATGCCGGATCTCCAGCGCTGTGCAGTAATTTCTAACCCGTCTTATGCAAGGTAAAGAACACAATGGCTAAACACCTCTTCACGTCCGAATCCGTCTCCGAAGGACATCCCGATAAAATCGCCGATCAGATCTCCGATGCCGTCCTCGACGCCATCCTGGAACAAGATCCGAAGGCGCGCGTCGCCTGCGAAACCTACGTGAAAACCGGCATGGTCCTGGTCGGCGGTGAAATCACCACCAGCGCCTGGGTCGATATCGAAGAGATCACCCGCAAGACCGTGCGCGAGATCGGCTACGTTCATTCGGACATGGGCTTTGACGCCAACTCCTGTGCAGTATTGAGCGCTATCGGCAAGCAATCCCCGGATATCAATCAGGGCGTTGATCGTACCGATCCTCTCGAGCAGGGCGCCGGCGATCAGGGCTTGATGTTTGGCTATGCCACCAACGAAACCGACGTGCTGATGCCTGCACCTGTCACCTACGCGCACCGTCTGGTGCAGCGCCAGTCCGAAGTGCGTAAAAACGGCACCCTGCCGTGGCTGCGCCCGGATGCGAAGAGCCAGGTGACCTTCCAGTACGACGACGGCAAAATCGTCGGCATCGACGCCGTGGTGCTGTCCACCCAGCACTCTGAAGACATCTCGCTGAAAGATCTGCAAGAAGCGGTGATGGAAGAGATCATCAAGCCGGTACTGCCGGCGGAATGGCTGACGGCGGGCACCAAATACCACATCAACCCGACCGGCCGTTTCGTTATCGGCGGCCCGATGGGCGACTGCGGCCTGACCGGCCGTAAGATCATCGTCGACACCTACGGCGGCATGGCGCGCCACGGCGGCGGCGCCTTCTCCGGTAAGGATCCGTCCAAGGTTGACCGTTCCGCGGCTTACGCGGCGCGCTACGTGGCGAAAAACATCGTCGCCGCCGGCCTGGCCGATCGCTGCGAGATTCAGGTGTCTTACGCTATCGGCGTAGCGGAACCGACCTCCATCATGGTGGAAACCTTCGGTACCGAGAAAGTGCCAACCGAACAGTTGACGCTGCTGGTGCGCGAATTCTTCGATCTGCGCCCATACGGCCTGATCCAGATGATGGATCTTCTGCAGCCGATCTACCGCGAAACCGCCGCCTACGGCCACTTCGGCCGCGAGCACTTCCCATGGGAAGCGACCGACAAAGCCGCACTGCTGCGCGATGCCGCCGGCCTGAAATAAGCCCCGACATCAACATGAAAAACGGCGAGCCAAGGCTCGCCGTTTTTTTTGAACGGATGGGTGCTCATGGATCAACGCATCGACTGCCGGCCGGCGGAGGCAAAGCCCCCGCCGCCGGGTTGCCTTACCGTTCGGATTCGTAAGCC
>NZ_JVEL01000014.1:0-1779 GCF_001076875.1 Serratia sp. 506_PEND | reverse complement strand
CATTAAAGAGATTATAAAGCTTAAAAAAGATGTTGATCTAGTCCAGTCAATAATATACAAACTATTTGATAGCAATGACAGAATTAGAACAAAAGATTTAGAACTGAATTTTTATATAAACTCACCCGGGAACGCTGCGGACTTAATAAGTATGTCAAATGCTTTGCCTAAAGAATTTGATGCTATATTTAGCATTGAATGGAATGGGTTAAGTAGTGGTGAAGTTTCGTTATTACATCTTTTCTCGAGTCTATATAATTCAATTTATAAAATATCTTCCTCAAAAAACAAAAGCAAAATACTACTGTTACTAGATGAGATCGATTTGTATTTGCATCCTGAATGGCAACGGAAAATATTTTCTGATATTATAGATATGCTAAATGAATTCAACGATGGTGTAAGTTTCCAAATATTGATGTCATCGCATTCGCCTATAATTGCGTCTGATTTCTTACCTGTAGATATAATTTCTCTCAGTCGTGGTGGTAATAAAGAAATAGTCACAGGTAATCTTGATTCAATTGGTTTTGGAGAATCAATTGAAAAAACCATGAGTCAAGGTTTTTTCTTGAGAGCGACAGTCGGTGAAAGAGTTCTGAAAAAAGTGGAAGAATTAATTAAGAGAAAGAATGATAAGTCATTTATTAATGATAATGAATATATAACCTCCTTGATAAAAAATAAATTCCTCACATATATTTTGGGGATCAAAAATGATTAAAGTCCCGACTAGGTTCTCTTCCGAGTTCGTTGAGGAATATTATGGTATTGTTTCTGATATGGTATTTCTTAATAAGGTCAATGAGTACGGTAATGACTCCGAGGAATACCATGAGTTTATGTTTTACTTGAGTAAGAATTTTTGCAAAATAATCACTGCGGATTTTAATGAGCTCTTAGATATTTTAACGGACATAAACAATCTGTTCCCTGTTATTTCTGAATGCTACAACCCAAAACATTTTTTTCAAGGGATTGATCTGAATCAAATACCTTCGACAGTTGAAATAATTAGTATATATCTACGGGGAGATGACAATCTTAATAGAATATGCGAGCTAAAGAGTGATGCAATACGTGAGATCTCATTTGTAAATGGAAATCTTCAGAGTCACTTTGTTGGTTTTTATATCTCAAAATTAAATGACTCCAATGATGCACGCTCAATAAAATCATGTTGCAAAAAAATTCACGCAGCTTTAAATGATGGAAATATAGATTTAGAAGTAATGCCTGAATGGGTTAGGATGTTAAGAAATATAATGTCCTATGAGTCGATGCCTAGCGAAATTCTTCGTAAAATTGGAGATGAGCTTGCTTTAGATTATTGTCCTATGTGCAATGAGTCTCACGTGGGAAATATCACTGATGATAATAGGGTTTATAGGCAGGCTCTTGATCATTTCCTTCCGAAATCCAAGTATCCTATTTTTTCATTAAGTATCTACAACCTGATACCTTGTTGCAATACATGTAATTCTCTATTTAAGAGGGACAAGGATACTTTATACCCACTTCATGCGAATCCTTATTTTCAAGGTGCTGATGAATATGTTGTTTTTGACATCGAAAAACTAACGTCGGCAATGCTATATGGAAATGAAGCTGGTTCGAGAGTGAAATTCATTGCAACAAACACAGCCGTTGATAATAATATAAAATTATTTAAACTATTAGGAGTTTACAATAAAAGAGCAACCAAGGCAGAAATTTTTCGGCTTATGGCACTTTTTAAAAGCTATTATGAAAATTGGAGGGCATTTATGACCTATGATG
>NZ_JVEL01000114.1:0-792 GCF_001076875.1 Serratia sp. 506_PEND | reverse complement strand
TATCTGGACCCCGCGGGAATTCCCGGTAATCTTTATCTTCACCGGAGAAAGCGGCGAAACCTACGGCTACAAAGATGGATGGACAGCCGAAGGCAGCTTCTCTTATACGGGGGAAGGCCAAAAAGGCGATATGGAATTTATTCGAGGTAATAAATCCATCCGCGACCATAAAAAAGATGGCAAAGACATCTTCCTGTTCGAAGACAACAAGAAAGAAAAAGGCGTTCGCTATCTTGGCATGTTCGAGTGTGATTCTTGGGATCATATTCAGTGCTTAGACTTAGAAAATAACATGCGCCAAGGCATTACCTTTAACCTGTTCAAAGTCTCGTCACTGCACGCGGTTGAAGAAGATGCAGACACCGATGAAGCCGATACGCAAACGGAGACACTCGAACAGTTACGCAAGAAGGCACTGCAGTCCTCAAAGCAATCGGGCCAGCGCCAACAGAGCGACAGCAAAAAATCCTGGTTCAAACGCAGCGAAGACGTAAAAAAATACGTGCTCAAGCGCGCCAATGGCATCTGCGAAGCCTGCGACCAGCCGGCACCGTTCAAGAAAAGGAACGGCGAGCCCTACCTCGAACCTCACCACACCAAACGCTTAGCCGACGAAGGCCCCGATCACCCGCAGTGGGTGGGCGCCATCTGCCCGACTTGCCATCGGCGGATTCACAGCGGGGTGGATGGGAAAGAGGTGAACAAGCAGCTGATGGTGAAGTTGGAGATGAAAGAGGCCGACGTTATATAGTTCAGCCTGGTGGACTGACCCCACCCCGGTAGACGATCCTG
>NZ_JVEL01000113.1:0-5384 GCF_001076875.1 Serratia sp. 506_PEND | reverse complement strand
CTGCGGGCATAAAAAAGCCCGCCGCTAATCACCGGCGGGCCAGTAAGGAACGGCCATCAAGCCTGCGGCAGGTGCGCCCCGCCGGCGCGCGCCAATTGCGCCAACAGCGCCGTTTGAAACGCCTCATCGTGCACCGCCGCGTGAGGTTCAAACCGCTGCTGGTGGTGCCAATAGCCGCCGGACGCCAGGGCCTGCGGTTCATCGCTGGTCACCAACCACGCCTGCGTCACATGCCCCAGCGCCAGATCGTCGGGCGCGTCCGCGCCGCCCATTTTGGTCGGCACCCAACCGGGATCGACCGCGCTGCTGATCACGTCAGGCCACAGGCGCGCCACGGCGGCGGCCAGCGCGGTGACGAACAGCTTGCTGTCCGAATAAGAGCCCGCGGCGCCGCCAAGCCAATCCACGCCGTTCAGTTCCGCCACGCCGTCAAAATGCATGCTGCTGCTCAGGTAGACGATACGCTTGGGGCGTTCGATCAGGGCCGTCAGCAGATAGGGCGCCATGACGTTCACCGGCATCACCTGCGGTCCGGTAAACATGCCGGCATTGTGGATCACCGCGTCCGGGCGGCCGAGGCGATTGACCTGCTCGGCGAGCTGCCGGATCTGCTGCACATCGGACAGATCGCCGATCGCCGCCTGCGCGCCCCGATCCAGCAAATCGCGCACCGCGGCCAAACGGCCAGGCTCACGCGCATGCAGGATCACCTGATGCCCTTCGTCCAACAGCGTTTGCGCGGCGGCGCGGCCCAGCCCGTCGACCGAGCCGGTAATGAAAATGCGTGACATGCCACTCCTCCGTTTAGCGCCAGCCGAGCGCCGGCGCGACATGGGTTAAAATCGATTCGATGACGTGTGCGTTGTAATCCACGCCCAGTTGGTTAGGCACGGTCAGCAGCAAGGTATCCGCTTCGGCGATGGCCTCGTCCTGCGCCAGCTGCTCGATCAGCACATCCGGCTCAGCGGCATAGCTGCGGCCGAAGATCGCCCGGGTCTGCGCGTCGATATACCCCAGCTGATCGCCCTCCTTGCCGCCGCCGCCGAAGTAGTTGCGATCCCGCTGATCCACCAGCGCGAAGATGCTGCGGCTCACGGAAACCCGCGGCTCGTGCGGGTGGCCCGCCTCTTGCCAGGCGGCGCGATAGGCGCGGATCTGCTTGGCCTGCTGGATGTGGAAGGGCTCGCCGGTCTCGTCATTCTTGAGCGTCGAGCTTTGCAGATGCATGCCCAGCTTCGCCGCCCAGACAGCGGTGGCGTTCGAACCGGCGCCCCACCAGATGCGATCGCGCAGCCCGGCGGAAAACGGCTCCGGCCGCAGCAGCCCAGGCGGATTCGGGAACATCGGCTGCGGATTGGGTTCGGCGAACCCTTCACCGCGCAGCGCTTCCAGGAACACTTCGGTATGGCGGCGGGCCATGTCCGCGTCGGTCTCGCCGTCGGCCGGGGCATAGCCGAAATAACGCCAGCCGTCGATCACCTGCTCCGGCGAACCGCGGCTGATGCCGAGCTGCAGCCGCCCGCCGGCGATCAGATCCGCCGCGCCGGCGTCCTCCACCATGTACAGCGGGTTTTCATAACGCATGTCGATCACGCCGGTGCCGATCTCGATGCGTTGGGTTTTGGCGCCGATGGCGGCCAACAGCGGGAACGGCGATCCCAGCTGGCGCGCGAAGTGGTGCACGCGAAAATAGGCGCCGTCCGCCCCCAGATCTTCGGCGGCGACCGCCAGATCGATGGACTGCAGCAGCGCATCCGCTGCGGAACGGGTGCCGGACTGGGCGGAAGGCGACCAGTGGCCAAACGAGAGAAAACCAATTTTTTTCATCGGGCATCATCCTCAGAGGCAAAACATGGGCCTACAGTGACAAAAACCGCGCGCTCTGCGCCAGCAAAATCGCCCCCGATCGCACTAAACGAACCGATTGCCGCCGCGCCGCCCGGCGATTGTAATCAAAAAACAAATGTCGTATAACAAGCAGCTCCGAGGGGTGTCCTGTTACGGGCTGAGATGGCGCAAGCCGAACCCTTTGAACCTGATCTGGGTCATGCCAGCGAAGGGACGGTTAGGCAACAATGCGATCACCCGTTGCCTGTTCATACCCCAGCGTGCCCGGATCTCCACTGACTCAAGGAGGTCCCATGTCCATCACTACCCTGTTCGAAAGCGGTCTTTACGGCCGGCTGCGCCGCCATGCCGGCAGCCACTGGCAAGATTACGTCGATCATCCGTTTCTGCAGCAGCTGGCCGCCGGCACCTTGCCTGAACGCGCTTTTCGCCGCTACCTGACCCAGGACTATCTGTTTCTGCTGCACTTCGCCCGCGCCTACGCGCTGCTGGTCAGCAAGCTGCGCACTCTGCCGGAGATGCGCGCCGCCACCGCCTCGCTCAACGGCATCGTCGCCGAACTGCCGCTGCACGTGGCCTACTGCGCCGAATGGGGGCTGAACGAAGCGCAGATCGCCGCCCAGCCGGAAGCGGCGGAAACCATGAACTACACCCGTTACGTGCTGGATATCGGCCATGCCGGCGACGCCCTCGATCTGCTGGCCGGCCTGCTGCCCTGCGTGGCCGGCTATGCCGAAATCGGCCTGCGGCTGCTGCACGATCCCGCCACTCAGATGGAGGGCAATCCTTACGCCTCCTGGATCCGCAACTACGGCGACGAGGGCTATCTGGCCGGCGTGCGCGCCGCCATCGAACTGCTGGAAACCGTTGGTCAGCAGCGCGGCGCACAGGGCCGCTTCACCGAGCTGGCGCAGATTTTCACCACCGCCACCCAGCTGGAGTCGGCATTTTGGCAGATGGGGCTGAACGCCTCATGACCTCCCCGCTTCTCCCGCCCGGCATCCAGGTGCGGGATCTCAGCCTGCGTTTCGGTCAGCAAATCGTCTTCGACCGGCTGAGCTTCGACATCGCCGGCGGCAGCTTCGTCGCCCTGCTCGGCGCCAGCGGCGCCGGAAAAACCAGCCTGCTGAAGATCATCGCCGGCCTGGCGCAGGCCAGCTCAGGCTCGGTGACCGGCAGCGACGGCCTGCCGATCGCCGGGCGCATCGCCTACATGGGGCAAAAAGACCTGCTCTACCCGTGGCTGACCGTTGAAGAGAACGTCGCCCTCGGTTCGCGGCTGCGCGGCGAAGCGCCGGATCGGGCGTGGACGGCGCACCTGCTCGAACGCGTAGGCCTGGCCGCGCATGGCCGCAGCCTGCCCGCCTCGCTGTCCGGCGGCATGCGCCAGCGCGCCGCCATCGCCCGCACGCTCTACGAACGCCAGCCGATCGTGCTGATGGACGAACCTTTTTCCGCGCTGGACGCCATTACCCGCGCCGAGATCCAGAGCCTGGCCGCCGAGCTGCTGGCGCAAAATACCGTGCTGTTGATCACCCACGATCCGATGGAAGCCTGCCGCCTGAGCCACCGGCTGCTGGTGCTGTCTCCCTGGCCGCTGGGCCTCGACGATACTCACCGCATCAGCGGGCTACCGCCGCGCGCGCCGGATGACGCCGACCTGCTGAAAAGCCAGGCCGAGCTGCTGCAGCAACTGGTGAGGGCGGTGCAATGAATATCGCCAAAGAGCGTGGACTCACCCGCCTGCGGCGCGGGCTGACGGTGTTCGTCGGCCTGCTGCTGCTGTGGTGGCTGGCGACGCAAAGCGGCATTCCGGCCTTTCTGCTGCCCACGCCGGGCGCTGTTGCGCAGGCGCTGTGGGACGGGCGCGGCTATCTCGCCTGGCACACGCTGGTCACCGCTTCGGAGATCGTCAGCGGGCTGGTGCTCGGCGTGTTGCTCGGCGCGGCGCTGGCGCTGTGCATGATTTTCTCGCCGCGCCTGCAACGCTGGCTGATGCCGCTGGTGCTCACCAGCCAGGCGATACCGGTGTTCGCCCTGGCCCCGCTGCTGGTGCTGTGGTTCGGCTTCGGCATGAGCGCCAAGGTGGCGATGGCGGTGCTGGTGATCTTCTTTCCGGTGGTGTCGGCCTTTTTTGACGGGCTGCGCCGGGTCAACAACGACTATCTCGATCTGGCGCGCACGATGCGCGCTTCGCGCTGGGCGCAGCTGCGGCACGTGCGGCTGATGGCGGCGCTGCCGGCCTTCGGCTCCGGCCTGCGCATGGCCGCCGCGGTCGCGCCGATCGGCGCCATCATCGGCGAATGGGTCGGCTCGGCCGAAGGGCTGGGCTACGTGATGCTGAACGCCAACGCGCGCATGCAGACCGACGTCTGCTTCGCCGCGCTGTTTATTTTGGTGCTGATGACCGTGCTGCTGTGGGCCGCGGTGGATGCGCTGCTGCGGCGCCTGATCGCCTGGGCGCCGGAAAACGACTGATGATTGCAACCATAACCAGGGATAAAGGAACGACCATGATCAAACAAACCGTTTGCGGGCTGCTGCTGGGCGCCGCCCTCACCGGCCAGGCCGGCGCGGCCGACAAGCTGACGCTGGTGCTCGACTGGTACATCAACCCGGATCACGCGCCGATTATGGTGGCCGAGCAGATCGGCGCCTTCAAGGCCGCAGGGCTGGACGTCAAGATCGTGCCGCCGTCCGATCCGGCGCTGCCGCCGCGGCTGGTGGCCGCCAAACAGGCCGACCTCGCCATCACCTATCAACCGCAGTTGCACTTCTTCGCCGATCAGGGTCTGCCGTTGATGCGCGTCGGCACGCTGATCAACACGCCGCTGAATACGGTGATCGCGCTGGATAAAAACATCACCTCGCCGGCGGATCTCAAGGGCAAAACGGTAGGTTACTCGGTCAGCGGCATCGAACAGGCGACGCTGGCCACCATGGTCGAACACGAGCGCCTCAAGCCGCAGGACATCAAGCTTATCAACGTCAACTTCCAGCTGACCAGCGCCCTGCTGGCGGGCCAGGTCGATGCGGTGATCGGCGGCTACCGCAACATCGAAGCGCTGGAGCTGAAGCTGCAAGGTAAAGAACCGGTGGTGTTCAACGTCGAAGATTACGGCGTGCCGGCCTACGACGAGCTGATCATCGTCGCCAACCGCGATGCGGTGAACGAGCCGAAAATCCGCAAATTCCTCGCCGCGCTGAAGCAAGGCAGCGACTACCTGCACGCGCACCCGCAGGACACCTGGCTGGCGTTCGCCAAGGCGCACCCGGAGCTGAATACCGAGCTGAACAAACAGGCGTGGCAAGCCAGCCTGCCGCTGTTCGCGCGCGATCCGGCCAAGTTGGATCGCGCCCGCTACCAGGCTTACGAACAGTTCCTGTTCGACAACAAGCTGATCAAGAAAATCACCCCGGTGGAACAGTACGCGGTGGAGCTGAACTGATCACGCCGAGGCGGCCGGCGGCGCCACCGTCACCTCGCCCTGGCCGCTGCGCTGCAAGGCCGCCTTCACCAGCCCGTTGGCCTTGCA
>NZ_JVEL01000112.1:0-1779 GCF_001076875.1 Serratia sp. 506_PEND | reverse complement strand
AAAAAAAATCGCTCAGAAAATTATTATATTACGCAGAGGACTGCAGCGTATGGCGACTTTTGGCGATGGATGCCGCTTTGCGCCACGCACACCATGACGGTATTAAAATACAGTGCTTTAGAAAGTCAGAGGGGACATGGGGAAGAGGCGCCTTTTTTAATCAGCAGGTTTATCCTGTCGTCGTTTGCTCTGGCAATGAGCCTTACGTGATTAAGCGCCAGTGCAAAAATGTCAAAATTGGTACTCGACGATGCGGCATTGCGGCGAGTCTGTGATTGAACAGCAGCGGCACTTTTCCTTCTGACAAGCCACCAGAGTGAACATAACCCTATCGATATATTCACCGTGATTTTAAATGAGCCGCTGACTTATCAAATTGAAACGCTGTCGGCATTTTATGTGGGTTTTTACGTCATGGGATTTTTTGGCGTTATTAATAATAAGTTGTGACTTGTTATTGGTGTAAGTGATTTTTTATTATCGCTGAGGCCAGCCTCTGTCTGATTGCTGCTTCTGTCTTTTTCTCATTGCCCCTATTGTTGTTGTTTAATGAAACAATACGTTTATATTTTTGCTATTTATCGCAAACAATATCCTTACTAGTATCCATCTCAGCTAAGCAATACAGCGCATCTGCGAACTATTGATTAACTAATATGCACTTTAACCAATGTATTATAAATGGAGCACAATATCATGACACAGACAACGTCTACGCCAAGCCGTGAAGAAGCCGATGCCATCGTTGAAAGCATGGTTGCTATTTTCAGTAAACCTATCCGTTCTCCGGTCATCGGCAAACCCACTGACTTCGGCCTGCAGTATGAAGACGTCTTTTTCCCAGCGTTGGACGGCGTGCCGCTGGAAGCGTGGTTCATCCCTTGCGTAGGTTCCGACAAGGTCATCATCTGTAACCACCCTGTGTGGTGTAGCCGGACTGGTCTGCCTGCCGACCGCGAGCCGTGGCGTTCCATCGGCGCTGCAGGCGGTAACGATTTCGCTTTCAGCTTCCTGCCGGACTATAAAATTCTGCACGATGCAGGCTACAACGTACTGGCTTACGACCTGCGCAATCTGGGGCTGAGCGGCGAAGCTAACGGCGGTATCGGCAGCATCGGCGTGCTGGAAGCGCGCGACGTCGTGGGGTCATTGAACTATGTCCGCAGCCGTCCTGACCTGAAAGGAAAGAAAATCGGTTTGTTCAGTCGCTGCATGGGCGGTAACGCGACGTTCTTTGCGATGGCGAAATATCCGGAGCAGTTCAATGACGTCCGTTGTGTGGTTATGCCACAGCCGATTTCCATGCGTGCCGCCGTCGGCGTCGCGACGGAATTGGCCGGCATCCCGGACCGTCTTGATGAAATTGACGAACGTCTGGCGATGGTCACCAGTTTCCATCTGGATGACATGGATCCTTCCGTGCCTGCGCGGACCAACACCAGCGTCCCCACCTTCATCTATCAGGTACATGACGACGTGATGACCCGGCCATCCGATGTGCAGAACATTTTCGACAGCATGCCGGTTAAAGAGAAACAGCTGCACTGGATCCGTAATACCACCCACCGCTGGGATGGTTATCTGTACTTCCAACGCGAGCCAAAGCTGATGTTGGACTGGTTCAATAATTACATGAGCTGAGGGTGAATGGATATTTTAAGCAGTATTTATTTTTAATGTGATGAATCAGTGAGTGTGTCGACATGGAGTTATAAAAACTGCATTTCACTATCACCTTTTTATTTCACGGAGTTATCCTGGGGCATCGCTCGTTTTGGC
>NZ_JVEL01000013.1:0-264 GCF_001076875.1 Serratia sp. 506_PEND | reverse complement strand
CAAGGCGTCTTACAAATTCGATCTGCTGGGCAACCCGCTGACCACCAGTTACCAGTTCTACGGCGCGGAAGACCGCATCAGCGACAAGAATGATCCGAACAGCATCTACGACGGCCTGGCCTGGCTGCAGGCGCTGACCTTCGGTTACACCACCGGGCAGTTCAACTGGCGTCTGGAAGGCACCATGGTCAAGGCGGAAGGCAACCAGGGCTTCTTCCTGCAGCGCATGACCCCGACCTACGCCTCATCCAACGGCCGTCTGGA
>NZ_JVEL01000111.1:0-7158 GCF_001076875.1 Serratia sp. 506_PEND | reverse complement strand
TCCCGTACCGCCTGTTGCACATGTCCACCGCCGCCTTCCTCTCCTCGGCGTTCTTCGTCGGCGCCTCCGCCGCCTGGCACCTGCTGCGTGGCCGCGATACCCCGGCGATGCGCAAAATGCTGTCGATGGCGATGTGGATGGCGCTGATCGTCGCGCCGGTGCAGGCGATGATCGGCGATGCGCACGGCCTGAATACGCTGAAACATCAGCCGGCGAAGATCGCCGCCATCGAAGGCCACTGGGAAAACCCGCCGGGCGAAGCCACGCCGCTGATCCTGGTCGGTTGGCCGGACATGCAGCGTGAAGAGACCCGCTTCAAGCTGGAGGTGCCCTACCTCGGCAGCCTGATCCTGACGCACAGCCTGACCGAGCAGGTGCCGGCGCTCAAATCCTTTCCGCCGGAAGATCGCCCCAACTCCACCGTGGTGTTCTGGTCGTTCCGCATCATGGTCGGGCTGGGCATGCTGATGATTCTGGCCGGGGTGTGGAGCCTGTGGCTGCGCTGGCGCGGCGGGCTGTATCAGTCGCGTCCGTTCCTGTACTTCATTCTGTGGATGGGGCCTTCCGGACTGCTGGCGCTGCTGGCGGGCTGGTTCACCACCGAGATAGGCCGCCAGCCGTGGGTGGTGTATGGCCTGCTGCGCACCAAGGATGCGGTCTCCGCGCACGGCGATCTGCACATGAGCATCAGCCTGCTGGCGTTCATTATCGTCTACTGCTCGGTGTTCGGCGTGGGGTATTCCTACATGATGCGCCTGATCCGCAAAGGGCCGCAGCCGCATGAACACCAAGAAGACAATACCGAGGGCCGCCCGGCGCGTCCGCTGTCCGCGGTCAACGACACTCTGGACGACAGGAGCTGAACATGGGTATCGATCTTCCGCTGATTTGGTTTGTCATCATCGTGTTCAGCACCATGATGTACGTGGTGATGGACGGTTTCGACCTGGGCATCGGCATCCTGTTTCCGTGGGTGAAAGAGAGCGGCGACCGCGATCTGATGATGAACACCGTCGCCCCGGTGTGGGACGGCAATGAGACCTGGCTGGTGCTGGGCGGCGCGGCGCTGTTCGGCGCCTTCCCGCTGGCCTATTCGGTGATCCTCGACGCGCTGGCGATCCCGCTGACGCTGATGCTGATTGGGCTGATTTTCCGCGGCGTGGCCTTCGAGTTTCGCTTCAAAGCGACGCCGGAGAAGCGCCATATCTGGGACAAGGCGTTTATCTGGGGCTCACTGTTCGCCACCTTCAGCCAGGGTGTGGTGGTGGGCGCCGTGATCAACGGCTTCCCGGTCGAAGGCCGCACCTACGCCGGCGGCGCGCTGGACTGGCTGACGCCGTTCGCGCTGTTCTGCGGGCTGGGGCTGGTGGTGACCTACGCCCTGCTTGGTTGCACCTGGCTGGTGATGAAAACCGCCGGTGATCTGCAGGCGCGCATGTATCACCTGGCGACGCCGCTGCTGGCGATCCTGTTGCTGGTGCTGGCTGCGGTCAGTGTCTGGACGCCGATCGCCCATCCGGAAATCGCCGCCCGCTGGTTTACGCTGCCTAACCTGTTCTGGCTGCTGCCGGTGCCGCTGCTGGTGCTGCTCAGCGCCTGGGGCATTCACCGCGGGGTGAAACGCGGCGCGCACTACTCGCCGTTCATGCTGACGCTGCTGCTGGTGTTCCTCGGCCTGAGCGGGCTTGGCATCAGCATCTGGCCGCACCTGATCCCGCCGGCCATCAGCCTGTGGGACGCCGCCGCGCCGCCGCAGAGCCTCGGCTTTATGCTGGTGGGCGCGCTGTTCATCATCCCGATCATTCTGGTCTACACCTTCTGGAGCTACTACGTGTTCCGCGGCAAGATCAGCCATGAACACGGCTATCACTGAGGAGGGAGGACGCTATGCAAGATAAAACGGCAGCAGCCGCTCCGGCGCCCTGGTGGAAACGCATCGGTTGGCTGGTGATCATCTGGAGCGCCAGCGTGCTGGGGCTGTTCGTGGTCGCCTCGCTGTTCCGCCTGCTGATGACCGCGGCGGGCATGAAGTCGCATTGACGCGGCGCCTTATCTGGACGCGCTGTTGGGAAAGTAAAAAGAGACCACCAGCGTGACCAGCGGCAAGGCGCCGATCTTCACCAGTTCGAAAACTTGTCCGAGCGCTTCGTTTTTCTCCCAATACGCGTGGGCGGCGAATACGCCCACGCTGACCGCGAATATCCCGCACAGCACCTGGCGCGCCAGGCGCAGCCGCTCCATTTCGTCGAAGACCAAGACCTGCTCCAGATAAACCTGGCTGGCCTCATCGCGCAGATTACGGCTTTCGATGTTCATGGGAAGACCCCCACGACCCGCCCCACCGCTTCAAGCTGTTCACCATTCTCCCGTACAATGCCAAGAGAAGTACCATCCTGTTTCATCCAGTACTTATCGGCAATGGTAATCAGTGCAAACGCCATTTTGATGACCTCGGTTTTTTCCATCCCGTGACGCCGGGCGATATCGTTCAGATCATCATCAATTTTGTTCGATAACCGAATCGGCAAGCTGCGCATACTCCACCTCCTGTGGCCGTTGATTTACAGGGGGAAAGTCTACTGGAAGGGCAAATATCGTTCAATTAGTGAACTGCGTAACGCCTCGCACAATCCGCATGCAACGCTATTGCGGCTTGCGCCCCATCGCGCTGAGGAAACGTTGCTGCAGACGCAGCAGCTCCTCCAGTTCCAGCAGGCGGTAGTCGATGCCGAAACGCGGCGCCACCTCGCAGATGATGCGGCTCAGCGCCGGGTAATGGCGGTGGCTCCAGTGCGGGAACAGATGATGCGTCAAATGCAGGTTCGCCCCGCCGAGCCAGTATCCCAGCCAGCGCGGCCGGGTCAGCCAGTCGAAGGTGGTGGCGAACACGTGGTGATACCAGCCGTGCGGCATCGCCCCCTGCGCCGGCGCCTGATAAAAATTGGCTTTGGCCCAGTGGGTGCCGATGATCAACATCACGAACAGCAATGAAGAAAGCATCTGGCTCAGCAAGTAGACCAGCAGGATTTGCCCGATGCCGATGGCCGGCGGCAGCAGCCAGCACGGGATCGCCAGCGCCAGCAGCAGGTGCGCCGCCTTACCCGCCAGAAACCCGCACCAGCCGCGCGCGCCCTGCTGCGCCATGCGCGCCGCCACGCGGGTGCGGCCCGCTCGGTCCAGCCAATCGAACAGCCAGATGTAGTACGGGAACGTCAGCGCCGCCACCAGCGGCCAATAGTAACGCTGGGCGCGCATAAAGGGCCGCCAGCGCTGGAACGGCGTTTGCCGCAGCACGCCGTTGGCGTCGATGTCGGGATCGTAATGTTCGATATTGTTATGGGCATGATGGAACAGCACGTGGCGCACGCGCCAGCAGTCGGGGTCCAGTCCCAGCGGCACACTCACCAGGGCGTTCAGCCAACGGTTGGCCCAGGGCCGACGGAAAAACGCGTTGTGCGAGGCGTCGTGCACCACGTTCACCGTCAGGAACATGCCGATAAAGATAAAGCCGAAATAGCAGGCGAAAAACGCCCAGCCGTTTTGCTGCTGCAGGCTCAGCCCATAACACAGGCCGCACAGCGCCAACAACAGCGCCACCTTCGCCAGCATGCCCCCGTCGGCGAAACGGTGATCGCCGTTGGCCGCCAGATAGTGCTGGGCGGCCTGCATCAGCGCGCGGTGCAACCCGCTGTCGTCGCGCCGATAGGCTAACGGGCGCAGCGGTTTCATGGCTGCCCCATCCGGCGCAAGAAGCGCTGTTGTTGCGCCAGCAGTTCGCGATAGCCGATGCAGCGGTATGCCATGCCGTGCCGCTGCGCGATCTCCGCCACCGCGGCGGCCAGCGCCGGATAGTGGCGGTGATTCCAGCCGGGAAACAGGTGATGGGTCAGGTGATAGTTCAGCCCGCCGGTCAGGTGCTCCAGCCAGCGCGGTTCGGGCTGCCAGTCGCAGGCGGTGGCGAAATTGTGCCGGTACCAGCCTTGCGGCATGCTGTCGCCCGTCGGCGCCGGGTAAAACTCGGCCTGCGCCCAGTGGGTGCCCAGCAGCAGGAACACCACCAGCAGCGAGGCAAACATCTGGCTGAGCGCGTAAGCCAACAGCACCCAGCCCCAGCCGATGCCGTGCAGGTGGCCCACGATCAGCGGCACCACCAGCACCAGCGCCAGATGCGCGAGCTTGCACAGCACAAACAGCGCCCAACCGCCGCGCCCCGCCAGCACGCATTTTTCCCGCAGCGGCGTTTTATCGAGCCGATCGGACCAATCGAAAATCCAGGCGATATAGGGCAAGGAAAGCGCGGCGATCAGCGGCCAGTACAGATGCTGATAGCGCATATGGGGCCGCCAGCGCTGGAACGGCGTCTGGCGGAAAAACCCGTTCTCTTCGGTATCCAGATCGTAGTGTTCGACGTTGGCGTAAACGTGGTGGTAATCCACATGCCGTGTGCGCCAGTAGTCCGGATCGACGCCCAGCGGCAGCGTCACCAGTCGCCCCACCAGGCGATTCGCCCAGGGCGCACGCAGGAAGGCGTTATGCGAAGCATCGTGGTTGACGTTGACGTTGAGCAGCATGCCCATGGTCACGAACAGGAAATAGCAGAGGAAAAACGCCCAGGGCTGATGCTGCATCAGGCTGAGCGCGTAAAACCCGGCGCACAGCGCCAACAACAGCGCGGCCTTGACCAGCCGCGCGGCATCGGCATAGCGATGATCGCCCGCCAGGCAGGCGTGCGCCGCGCGCTTGAGATCGCGATGAAACGCCTGCTCGCCATCGGCGGGAAAACGCAGCGGCGGCAATGACTCAGCCATGCGGTTCCTCCACGGCGGCCGATGCGGCCCCCCGTCCCCAGCCCAGCGCGACGCACAGAGCATGCAACGCCACGGCGGCCATGGCGATATGCCAATAGCGCTGCGGCCAGCCAAGATAGCCGATAAACAGCAGCGGCATGCCCAACGCGACCAGCAACCAGACGGCGCTCGCCCAAGATCGCCCTTCCGTCATGCCGCCCAGCGCCACCGAGCCCAACGCCAGCAGCACCAGCAGCGCCATTTGCGGCCAGCTGATGTCGCCGTAGCCGTAACCGTATTGGTAGACGTAACCGACCACCAGCGAGAACAGCAGCATGGCGCCGCTGAATACGCTGAGCGCCGAACGGCGGTCGCGTGGCCGGCCCGGCGCCGGGCGCCATGCCAGACGGAAATAGCGCAGGAACGGCAGATTGCTCGCCCAGAACGGGTTGGCGGATGGCCTGTCGCCGCTGACGCCATAGCTGAACGGCGTGGTCGGCAACGCCGGGCAGAAGGTGCCGAACAGCTTGTCCCAGAAGATAAAGCTGCCGCCGAAGTTCTTATTGGAATACGCCATATCCTTGACGTGGTGCACCCGGTGGTGCGCCGGCGTGACCAGAATTTTTTCCAGCACGCCAAGCTTCGGCGTCAGCGCGTTGTGATTGAACAGCTGAATGCTGTAGTGAAAAATCGAGACCGCGACGAACACCGGCAATGGCACGCCCGCCAGCGCCAGCAGCAAAAAGAACGGGATGGACGTCAGTGACGAATACCAAGAGTTGCGCACCCCCAGCGACAGATTGAAATGCTCGCCCTGATGGTGCACCACATGCACCGCCCACAGCAGGCGGAAACGATGATGCAGACGGTGCAGCCAGTAAAAACCGAAGTCCCACGCCAGCAAAGCAAACAGCCACATCAACAGCGGCGGCCAGGCGTCCAGCAGCCCCAGGCTGAAATGCGCGGCCACGTAGCCGTAGCAGGTGATCTCCAGCCCGCGGAACAGCCACAGCATGATATGGCCGGAGTTCAGGTTGAACACCAGATCGTGCCAGTTGACCGGCTCGCGACGCCCCCACTGCAGCGCCACCGCCTCGGCCACCACGATGAACAGCATGAACACTATCGGCAATGCCAGATCGCTCATCCCACTTCTCCTTTAACCACGCGCCGGCGCAGGGTGTTCATGCGCAGGGCCAGCCAGCCGGCGAACAGCGCCAGCAGCGCGCCGCCGGCCAAATCGACAAACAAATGCCGGCGCAGTTGCAGAATCGAGAACGCGATCGCCACGCCCCACAGCATCCACAGCGCCGTGCGCACTTTGCGCTCGCCGTCGCTCAGCGCCCACACCGCCAGCACCGTCAGCGCCATATGCAGCGAAGGCAGGCAGTTCTGCGGCGAGTCCACCTGGGTTAACGCCGCCAGCAGTTGCGCGCTGATCCCGACGCCATCGTTCTGCGGATAAGCCATGCTGGTCGGCCACAGCAGATAAACCGCCCCGGCGCCCAGCGCGGTGAGCTGCATCGCCCGCGTCAGCCATGTGACCCGCTGCAGCGGCGCCAGCAGATAACCCGCCGGAACGATGAGGAAGAAAGAGAGATAGAGCCAGATGGCCGTGGGGCTGAACGGGATCGCCCGGTCAAGCGCCGACGGCGGCAGCAAGGTTCCCGCTCCCTGCAAGCGATCGGTCAGGCTATACACCACCCCGACCGTGCCCCAGCCGAGCAACATGTGCCCTAGTCTGAACAGCGTATTTTTCATGTTTCCTCCGCCTGGCGAACGATGCGCCGCCGCTTGCGATCAAACTGCGGCAGTACCGTCTGCGCCGTCAGCCGCCATTCGAGGCGCTCGGTGGCGATGCCCTGGCGAGCGAACAGCGCGATCAGCTGCGCCTGACAATGCGCCAACGCCGCCGGGCTGCAATCGGCAATCAATTCCAACCGCCGTTCGCCGCGCTGGATCAGGCGGTAATCGCTGGTCAGCGGCAGCGCATTGGCGATCGTTCGGCTGCAGGCATCGGCGAACACCGCCTGCGGTTGCCGCTGCGCATCGGGCAGCATCAGCTGATCGTCGCGCCGCCCCTCGATACGGGCGATCGCCCGCGTCGGTTGCCCGCACGGGCAGGGTTCTTTGCGCAGCACCAGTACATCGTCCAGCCGATAACGCACGATCGGCTGCGTGCTGCGGGTAAAGTCGGTGATCAACGGCGTAAAACGCCGTTCGTCGATCCACTGCGGTTCGATATGCAAAAACTCTTCGTTCAGATGCAGCGTACCGTGCGCGCAGGTCGCGGCAAGAAATCCTTCGGTGGCCTGATACACTTCGCCGACCGCCGGAAATACCTGCAGCAGCAGGCGGCGGTCCTGCTCTT
>NZ_JVEL01000110.1:0-10710 GCF_001076875.1 Serratia sp. 506_PEND | reverse complement strand
GATAATGTTGATCAGTTGGATGAGAAAACTCAATCTCAGATATTTACTGATTGTGTGGCATTCTCAAAAAGGCTTAAAATAAATCTTGTAATATCTCTTAGGAATTCAACTTACGTAGAGCATAGAAACTCAGCTGCATTTAATGCCTTTGATTTTGATCCCATTTTAATAGAACCGCCTCAGGTAGAGGCGGTTCTATCTAAGAGGTTTTTCCTTGCGAAAAATATGGCTCAAGGTCAAACTGGTGATTTCGAAGCAGAGAATGGCATGAGGGTGCATGTTAGCAATAATGCAGATATTATATCACTTGTCCAAAGTTCTGTTCTCGGTACAGAAGTTGGGAGTTTGCTTGAGGTTCTTGCAGCTGGAGATATTCGTAATGCTTTAAGAATGACTCGTGAATTTCTAGAGCATGGTTATACTAATGTAGGGAAAGCGTGGCAAACTTATAAAAGCACTGGTAATTATGTATTACCTCGGCACGAAGCGTTGAGAGCAATCCTTCTCGGAAACCAAGCTCTTTACTCTGAAGATTATTCTCTTGTTGGTAATCCTTTTGACTCAAGAAAAGGAAAAACGAACTTGCAGTTATTGAGGTTGTTTATCCTTTCAGCTCTTGTTCAATACAGCAGTGAGGCATCTTTCCAATATATAGATGGCTCGGAAATGAAAAAGTATTTAAGAAGCGTTGGGGTTGGCGATGATACATCTATTGCAGTCTTAAGAGATTTATGCCGATTACGATTCGTCAATACAGCCTCTCATGATCATGCGGCTTTTAGCTCTAGTTTCTATCCAACTAGGTTAGGAGGTTATATTGCAAGGGATCTTATTTCAAACTTTATGTTTGTTGAATCGGTGATGGTTGACACATTTATCGCAGACGACACTGTTTGGGAAGAATTAAAAAGTCTTGAAAGGGCGATAGCTAATAGCTCAGGTGATGTTGTTAATCGCATTAAATTAAGAATTGAAAGAGCAAAGCTATTCTTTGATTACATGGTTAAGCTATATACACCTTTACAAGATGAGGCGAATAAAAGGTCTTTACCAAAAGAATGGCGAGCAAATCCCTTTACAGCTGTTCGACATACTTTTAATGAAAATCTAAATAAAGCACTCGCATCGGCTGAAAGAAACTACGGCCGCTGAAAGAAAGAATAATGCTTTGTCGTCTTGGCAGTTAACGACTGCTAGCAATACTACATGGTGCACATCTCTTTCGATGGGCGCCAACTTCCACTTCTCGCTCAAAGCAACCTCTCTAATACCGCCAATCAAAGCAATAACCTAGCGCCAGCAGCGGTGGGGCGAAGGTGGAGAGGGGGCTCGTTGGGCAAAAACAGCGAGCCCCGCTTAAGAACAATCGAAAAGTAACGCGGACGATGAACTCTACGATCGACTACCGGTAACACCACCACTAATTTAGTAGCGATTTTTCACCCCCAACCCCCCGCCACAACCCCGGCAACAGCGCCAACGTCTCATCAATCAGCACCCGACGGTCATTGCCCGGCTTCCAGATGGTCACTATGGTTTGGCTGATCCCCTGGCTGCCGACTTCGGTGCGCAGCGTGTTGACGTTTTTCCACTGTTCCGCGTGCATATGCGTCGGCAAGAATCCCCAGCCGCAGCCTTGTTCAAGCAGGGCGCGCAGCATTTCCAGCTCGTTGGTAAATATGGTATGCCCGGAAATTTGCAGGCGGCGCGCCACCGGTTCGTCAGAGTCCGGGTGCATGATCACCTGCGGCGTGAGCGAAAGTTCCAGCAGCGAGAGCGGCTGTTCCGCGCCGGGGAAAAGCGTTTTGGCGGCGTAAAAATCCATCTCTATCGCCCCTAAGGCGCGCCACTCCATGGTGTCGCCCACGCTGCGGTTGCGCGCCTGGCAGATGCCCAGATCGGCCTGGCCGTTTGCCAGCAGGCTTTCCGCTTCGTCGCGCGAGGCGTTAATCAGGCTCAGGCGCGTGTTGCGTTGGGCCATGGCGGTAATCAGCGCCTGCAGCAACGCGCGGGGGGTAAAGGGATCGTAGACCAGCGAGATTTCCTGCGCCGCGCTCTTCGGCACGTCTTTGGCAAATGCCTCAAACGCTTTCACCTGCCGCATCAGCAGGTGTGCCTGGCGCTGCAACTGCTCGCCTTCCGGCGTCAGGTGCAGGCTGCGCCCCTCGCGCAGGAACAGCGCATAGCCCAAGCCATCCTCAAGAAAATCAATCAAATCGCGCAGCGTCGTGCGGTCTTTGCCCAGCTTGAGCGCGGCTTTTGCCAGGCTGCCGTGCTCGGCCACGGCGGTGAAGGCTTCCAGTTGGGCAAAGGAGTAAATCAGGCTCGGCACGCGGTTCTCCCGTCGATTTTGCGGGGGATTTTCCCCCATCAGGCGTTTTTTATTATAGGCCGCGTTTTTTTAAGCTGAACGCCTTCCTGAGCTAAGCGAGAAAAAATATGAAAAGCAAAGTGTTTAACCGCAGCCTGCTGGCGGGCGTTGTCATCAGCCTCTGCAGCGGCCTGTTGGCGCCCGTCGCGCTGGCCGCCTGTGCGGGCACCGAACTCAGCGCCTGTCCGGCGCCTTTCGATGCGCAATTGCCGGACACGCACAAGATGCTCACCTGGAGCCAGAGCGACCGGGTGATCGGTTTTCGTAACGACTACCGCAACTATGCCGGGGATGTGTTTCACCACGGCAATGCCATACCGCTGGTGGCTGCCGCTAAACAGCTAACGGACGCCAGTTATCGGGTGAATGGCAAAACCTATAGCCTGCAGGATTACCTGCAGCGCCAGAACGTCAGCGGCATGCTAGTGCTGAAAGACGGCAAAATCGCCTGGAAATATCTGGGGCAGGGCAATACCGACGCCACCCTGTGGACGTCGCGCTCGGTGGGCAAATCCGTGGTCGCCACGCTGGTGGGTGTGGCGATTAAACAGGGCAAGATCCGCTCGCTCGACGATCTCATCACGCAATACGAACCCGATCTGAAAGGCACCGCGTGGGACGGCGTGACCCTCAGGCAGCTGATCACCCATACCTCCGGCGTGGCGTGGAATGAGGACTACACCAACCCGAAATCGGACTTCGCGCAGCTGACCGAGTGTGAAGCCAGGCCCGGCGCCTATGCCTGCGTGCGCAAGCTGGTGGCCGGTTTGCAGCGTGCACATCCGGCCGGGCAGAACTGGTCTTACTCCTCCGGCGGCGCGTGGCTGCTGGGCGACGTGCTGGAACGCGCCACCGGCATGCCGCTGGCGGCTTATCTGGAAAAAAGTATCTGGCAGCCGTACGGCATGGCGAGCGATGGCGTGTGGCATGCCTACGCCAAAGGCCAGCACGACGTGGGCGCGCACGGGTTCAACGCCACGCTGGAAGACTGGGGGCGCTTCGGCGAATTCATTCTGCATAACGGGACGCTGCCGAACGGCAAACAGATCCTACCGGAAAATTGGGTAGCCCAGTCGTCCAACTGGACGCGGGCGGCGGGCTCGGTGTCGGCGGCGCATCCTAACGGCATTTACGGATTCCAATGGTGGAACAACGAAGTGCCGGTGAATGCGACTAACGTAGAACCTGCTCCGCAGGCTTCCCTCAAACATTCCCTGTGGGCGCTGGGGATCTTCGGCCAGATGATCATGGTCAATCAGGCGGAGAATCTGGTGATCGTCCAGTGGTCCACCTGGCCGCAGGCGGAACCTTCTTTCAGCGCGCAACCGCTGGAGGCGTCGCTGATGTTTAGCGCGATAGCGAAGGAGTTGCGTTAACGTCGGCTGGGCAAGCAGGGGCTGGATGGCGGTTGCCATTCAGCCCCTGTTTCTGTCCTTAACGCTATCAATCTTTGCCATACCAAGATTTAAAATACTTCAGGAAACTGTAGGCCATGGCATAAAACCCAGTAACGGCGCCGACTTTGCCTTCTTTCCATGCGCCGCTCAGTACGTACCATTTAAAAAACGCGCCGATCGCGCTAACGACGCCACGAAATATCGAGGGCCTGATGTCTCTGTATTTTACTACCCTTGTCGTATAGCTATTGAGCTTATTGAGTATTTCATGGAGAGAATAAAAAGTATCGTGCTTAACATTGCCGGGAATGACCGACGTGTGAATATAGCCTTCAGCGGCATCATCTACCGGAGCATCATTGAACCTGACCTGTGTTCTATTGAACAGTCGAACGGGGTAGTCCGGTGAGGAGATGGGATAAATCGTTCTGACTGGCTGTCCGAGTACAAACCAATTCCTTTTTATTCTATAGGCTTGCTGTGGTGGCGGGTTTGCCTGCGATTTGAATGTTAAAAGGGACGCTATGGTTTCGGCATCAAGGATTTCGTCGCTGTCCAGGCACAGTACCCAATCATGGTGAGATTGAGAAATCGCAAAGTTCATTTGTCGTCCATGCGTTTCGAAACGATGGTAAATAGGGCTTATTCCAAAGCGTTGGCAAATAGACAGCGTTTTATCCGTACTGCCGGAGTCTACCACAATCCACTCATCCGCAATGCCCATGAGTGGAGAAAGCACCTCGTGTAATAAACGAGAGGAGTTAAAGGTCAGTATACAAACAGCTATCTTTGCCATTAACTAACATCCTTAAAAATCGCGAGCAGGTGAGTGCGTGATGTTTTCTCTGGAATGGAAATTGCGATTCTCTTCTTATCCCTTATCAACCTCGGAAAATGCCTAACCTCGCCGATCAAACCGATAAACCAGCGCCAGCGCCAACGCCAGGAGCAACAGCGGCGGGGCGAGGGCGGTGAAGAGCGCATTGAGGGCGAACAGCAACCCCAGGTTGAGAACGATCTGGTAAGCGATGTAGGTCAGCAGCCCGATGATGACGCCGAGCGCTAACCGGCTGCCCATGCCGGGGGCGCGCGGGGCGGTGAAGGTAAACGGGATGGCCAGCAAAATCATCGCCAGCACCAGCAGGGGCTGGCCGAGTTTTTTCCACAGCGCCAGGCGGTATTCGGTGCTGGGTTGCCCCGAGCCCCGCAGGTAATCGATATAGCGATCCAACTGTTGGAGCGAGAAACTGCCGGCCGGCAGGGTCAGCTCTTTCAGGCTCGGCACCGCGAACAGCGAGCGCCACGGCAGGCTGTCTTGCTGCTGAATCGTCTCCTTTCTGCCTTGCCAGCTTTTCTGCATCACGTTGTGCAGCAGCCAGCTGCCATCGGCGGCGGTGCTGGCGCTGTCGGCGTAAATGTAAGACTCCAGCGCGCGGTTGGCCTGATAACGGAAGATCTCAATGCCGTGGGGCTGGTCGTTCTCATCGACGGTTTTTACCGTCACAAACTCGTTGCCGCGCCGCGCCCACAGCGGGTTAACGGTGACGTCGTTACTGTTCGACTGCGCCAGCGCGTTGTTTTTCATCTGCAGCGCGCGTTGTTGCAGCGGCGAGGCGGCCCATTCATCGAGGGCGCCGAGCGAGAGGTTCATCAGCAGCCCGGCGGCGAGCATCACCAGCGCGATGCGGAATATTGACATCCCGGCGGAGCGGATCGCCGTCAGCTCCAGGTTTTTAGACAGCTGCCCCAGCCCGACGATGCCGCCGAGCAGCGCGATAAACGGCCCCAGATCGACCAGGCTGCGCGGTAGCGTCATCACGGTCACCAGCAGCGCCTGCTGCCAGCGGTAGCCGCCCGGAGTGACGTCCTCCAGCTCGTTGATCAGCGTAAAGGTGGTGAACAGCGGGATGAGCAGCCCGGCCGCGGCGGCGAAGCCGATGAACACGTTGCGGATCAGGTAACGGCTAAAAATAGTCATCGGGAGGGTTTCCGCAGCAGGGATAAGTCGCGCGCCAGCAGCAGGGCGATGCCGACAGCCATCGCCAGCGGCACCAGCCAAACGCCGGGGATCGTCGGCAGAGAGCCGTTGGCCACCAGCGTGCGGCAAATGTTGCCGCCATAGAAAATCACGGTAAACAGCACCGTCAGGGGCAGCAGCGCGGCGTAGCGCCCCTGCCGCGGCTTGATGCGGCTAAAGGGGATCGCCAGCAGCACCATTAGCACGGTAGTCAGCCCACGGCTCTCGCGCCATTGCAGTTCGGCGGCGTCGCCCGGATCGGCGGAGCGCGCCAGTTCCTCCGGCGAGGCCGACTTGTGCCGGCTCTCGGCGCTGGGCACGAACGGTTTGAGCGCGATGTCAAAGTTGTCGTAATTCTGGCCGTTGTCGTCGGCGCCCTCACGATCCAGCACATAGGCGGTGCCGGTTTTCAGCCGCACGGCGGGGCTGGCGGGAGAGGCGTCGAGCACTTCCACCGACTGCGCGCGGTACAGGTTGGTGTGATGGCCGCCGCGCACATAAATCAGGGCGTCCGTCAGGTGGTTGGCCGTTTTGTCGACGTGATTGGCGAGGATCATGCGGCCGTTGCCGCTGACGTTGAATTTGTCGGCCTGCAGGTGGCTCACGTCCAGCACCGATTGCGACTGTTGCTGCAGCTGATAAATATTGGCGTACGCCCAGGGCCTGCCATACAGCGACAGCAGCGTGACCGCGATCGCCAGCGGCACGGCGAGCAGCAGCACCGCCTTGTACAGCCGCAGCGGGCTGGCGCCGGCGGCCAGCATGGCGGTGATCTCCGCATCGCTGTACATCTGGCTCAGCGCGACCGCCACCGAGACATACAGCGCGACGGGCAATATCATCTCCAGCGCGATCAGCGATTTATAGAAAACCACGTCGGCCACCACCCGCAGCGCCAGCGTGCCGTTGGCGGCGTCGGTCAGGTAGCGCTGGGCGGAGTAGCTGGCGAACATGAAGATCAGAAACCCGGCGATCATCATCACCAGGCGGCGGATCTCAACCGTGATATAGCGTTCAATCAAAGACATGCGTTATCGGTTCCCGGCAGCGTGCGCTTCATGGCGTCTCCTGCGCGATCAGCGCGCGCAGCAGGGCGATCACCTGGTCAACTTCCTGCGGGGTGAGTGCGCCGTCCTTCGCCCACTGTACGCGCCCGGCCTTGTCCAGCACTACGATGGTGGAGCTTTCCTCCGGCAGCCGCCAGGCCATGCGCCCCAGCCCGTCGCTGTCGACGATGAATTGCGCCCAGGGATAATGCCGCTTGTTTTTCTCGATCTTGCCGCGCACGAAGAAGCCGGAGCCCGGTATCGCATCGTCGGTGTTGACGATGGTGGTCGGCTGGAAGCGATCGCCCGGCAGGTTCGCTTCCTTAACGGCGTTGATCAGCAACGAGTTCTTCTTTTTGGCGGAGGTGCGCCCGGCGATGTACTGGATCACCCGCACCTTGCCCGCCAGTTTTGCGCTGTTCCACGGCCGGTAACTGAAATCGCCGTTGCGCAGCAGCAGCTCGCCGCGGTCGGCGATGGCGATCGGCGCTACCGGCCGGCCATGCACGAAGTTATGCGCGGATGCCGCCAGCGGCGTCAGCAGCAGGGCGAGGGCCAGCAAGCGAGGTAACGTCATCATGGCTACGGGCAATGCGCTTATCTGCCCGCCGCGATGGCCGGCTGGGAAAACGACAGGGGAAAGCGCGCCAGCAGCAGCTCCAGGCGCTGGCGGATGTCGATATCCAGGATCGCCGGCCGATCATAGATATCGCCGCCGGCCAGCTTGTCCGCCACCATCACGTCATGCCGGTCGCCCATCAGGCCGTTAATCGCCGCCAGGAAGCGCGAGATCTGCCGGGCCTCGCGGTTGTCGGGATCGATCGATCTCAGCGTGTCGTAGAATGAGACCTGGCGGCTGACGATTTTGCGCACGTCATGGAACTGATGCCCGGTCAGCGCCGGGCCGGCGATCAGCGTTTGCAGTTGGCGCATTTGCTCCTGACGGTAGGTGATAAAGCCCTGTGCGCTTTCCAGCCGGGTGTGGCGCAGCGCATAGCGCACGTAAGACCACACCGGCTTGCTGAGCAGCAGCCGCAGCAGGTTGCCGTACAGCGTCAGGTTCTTCTGGTTGCCGTTGCGAAACGCGTCCTGAAAATGGCCGAGCACCACGGTGGTGGTGTGGAACAGGCGGTTGGCGCGGTGGGGGGCGCCGTACAGCTGCTGGGCGAAGCGCAGGTGCTTATAGCGGGCGCGGATATATTTGTAGCGCATGCGGGTCGCCGCCGCCAACTGCGGGTCTTGCAAGAAACCGTTCACCAATTGCAGCAGCTCGCGGCGGGAAAAGCCGTCTTCCCAAAACTGCAGGCACAGCGCGTAGTTGTCCCGAATGCTTTCGGGGGAGCATTCCAGATCGATCTGCTGCGGCAGGCTGATATTCGCCTCAACCAGGTCGTCCTCTTCCACCGCGACAAACAGCGCCTGGGTGGTTTCGGCGGAGAACTTTTTCCAATTATTGCTAGCGGTCATTGATTACTCTCTTTGGGCACATTCAGCCCCAACATAAAGCGATTGCGGTAGGCGCCGATCGTCGGTATCAGGGATAACAGAACGTCTAAACATTGCCCCAGTAAATAAGCGAAGGCGGCGCCCTGCACGCCGAAGGCATACGCCATCGACACCAGCAGCGCAATGTAGGCCGCCGAGGCCGTCGCCTGCGCGATCAGGAAAGCGCGCTGCTTGCCCGCCATAAACAGTAAGGATTCCTGCGGGAAGCCCATCATCGAGACGATGATCGCGCCCAGCATGATTTGAATCAGGTCATAGGCTTCCAGGTATTGCTGCCCGAAGACCGCGGAAATAAGCGGCTTGCCCACCAGCAACATCAACACCGCGACGGCCAGGCCGATGCCGCCGGCCAGCAGCGAGGAGCGCAGGCCGAGCAGCCACGGGGTCTTGGTGCGCGGATCCAGGCGCATGATCTCGGGATAGAAGCTTTTCTCCAGCAGCTTGGCCGGGGTGCCCGTCGCATCGAAGAAGGTCATGGCGATCTTGAACAGCCCGGCGGCGGCCGGCCCGAGCACCACGCCCACCAGCACGGTGGTGCAGGAGTTGCGCGCAGCCCAGATGGTATGGGCGATGTTGGTGGTCCAGACGAAGTTCCAGGCGCCCTCAATGCGGCGCGCGACGTTGAACAGGCGCGGCCTCAGCGCGCCGTGGATATCGCGGCGGCGCAGTTCGCGCGCAGTGAACCACCAAAACAGCGTGCCGCCGATCAGGTTCGAGGCGTACCAGGTGACGATAAAGCCGGGGAACCCCAGATCGAAATAATAGGAGATGACGCTGCCCACCGCCTGCAGGAACGGCTTGATCGCCTGCTGGATGGCGATGAGATCGAAGCGGTTGAAGGCGCGCAGCACGCCGGTCGGCGTGGACGAGGTCATCGATGGGATCAGGGTGCAGTACAGCATGGCGAGCCAGAAGCTTTCGCTGTCCAGCCCCAGGGCGTGAGACAAGAACGGCAGCATGATCATGCCGCCCAGCACGGCGATGACGCCGCTGGCGATATCCAGGCCAAAGGAGAAGGCGACGACGTCGCGGAAGCGCCCGGTATTTTGATGCTCCAGCGCCGGAGTGCCGAATTGCACCACAAACTGCCAGGTCTGGAATTTGATGAAATCGCTGACCGCTTTGGTATAGGCCTGGATCACCACCAGCACGCCGAACATTTCAGGCGACATGCCTTTACCGGCGCAGGAGAGCGCCAGCAGGCCGAGCAGCGCGCTGGCGACGCTGCCGGAGCCCAGGTAGGCGGCATTACGTAAAATGGAACGAAACGCGCCGTCGGAAAACCACCGTTTCATAGCCCAAACCAGCCGTTATCGTTGTTTTGCTGCATTTTGTTTTCCGCAGTCATGCGCTTGCCCTGTATTCGTTTAATAAACCTGAGTTTCTTTACCGGCGTTCTCGCCGGGTTGCCCGAGATCGCTCTGCGGGCGCTTCGCGGGGTTCACCACGGCGGAAATGGCGTTGAGCGCATTGCTCAGCACCTCGTCGTAAGGGGCTCTGGCGTCCAGTTCGATGATGCGCGAGCCGTTGTATTGCAGGCGCACCATGGCGGCGATCTTGTCTTTCAGCTCTTCGTAACTGTGATCGGGCTTGCGGGAAAAGGCCGTATCGACGTCGATATCAAGGCGAATGATCAGCGCCGGCCGATAGACGGCCATGCGTTGATATAAACGGCGTTCGCGCGCCGCCAGGCGGCTCAATAGCCACCCTTTTGCGCGCTCCACGCCGATGCCGGGCCCATCGTAGTAAAAACCTGAGATTTCCGCCTGCGGGTAGCGATCGCTGATCACCAGAACGCCGCTCTGCGCCAGCCGCCGCACCTTGCGCAGGTTGGATGCGCGCCAGAGCGAAAAACCGTACATGATCAGCGCCGCCCACAGCGCCGGCGGCCTGTTGCTCATGCGCTGGGTTTTGTCGGATTTCGCCGCCAGGCGCCGTTCCAGCCACACGCCGATGAACGGCAACTTTTTGATTTTGTCGCCGTCTTCGCCGGAGATCAGCCCCAAATAGCGCCGCTCCGTGGGGCGATGTTGCTGCAGGTTTTTCACCAGGTCGGCGGTCAGCGTGGACTTGCCCGTGCCGTCGCTGCCCACCACGGCAATCAGCCCGGTGATGCAGACGGGAGAGGTATCCTGTTCGGCGGTGAGTTTATTTTTTTTCATCTGTTTCGGTACGAAAAGGTTATTTGTCGGCTAGGCATTGGCGGCACTCAGCGATATTTTAACGGCGCGCAGCGATGCGTCGAAAATACGGTCGGCGGGTTCGCGGCCGTCTAAATCCAATATGTTAGCGCCGTTAAACGTCAGGTGCGGGATGACGGCGATCTTTTCACGCAACGCCGCCAGCGAGTGATCGGGTTTGCGTGAATAGGCC
>NZ_JVEL01000109.1:0-237 GCF_001076875.1 Serratia sp. 506_PEND | reverse complement strand
TGGTCGTTGCCGGTGGTCTGAGCGCCTGCAGCGCGCCGCTGTCAACGTTGCCGGAAGCGGCGCTGGAGCAGAAAGCACAGGCTGGGGATGCACAGGCGCAATATTTACTGGCCGGAAAGCTGTCGGCCCGCGGGGAATACGGACAGGCTCTGGCGCTGATGAAACAGGTGGCCAGCCAGTCAGCGGCATCGGATGCGTCACGTTCAACCCGGGCGGATGCGGCGCGTCAGGCCGGGG
>NZ_JVEL01000108.1:0-205 GCF_001076875.1 Serratia sp. 506_PEND | reverse complement strand
CGTGCAGGATTGATTCGGCCTGTGGCCTCACCCTGCGGGCAACGCTGCGCGTTGTCGTATCGCTATGCGATGCTCGAACCTGAGCGCAGGATCTCACCCGCACGACTCGGTGACCATGTTGGCGAGAAGATGAGGTCAGGTTTGGATGTTACAGAAACGAAAAAAGCGCCCAAAGGCGCTTTTTTCTGAATTGGTGGGTCGTGCA
>NZ_JVEL01000107.1:0-25350 GCF_001076875.1 Serratia sp. 506_PEND | reverse complement strand
TTTCTTGGTTTCGTAAGTTCATTGTCACATCTCAGTCCCTCATCAGGCCGCCGGCCGGGCGCGCGGCGAGCAAACGCGCAGGCAGCTGCTCGCCGCGGCGACCGAACTGTTCGGCGAATTCGGCCTGCAGGGCGCCACCACGCGCGATATCGCCCAGCGCGCCGGCCAGAACATCGCCGCCATTACCTACTACTTCAGCTCCAAAGAGGGGCTGTATCTGGCCGTGGCGCAGTCGCTCGCCGATTTCATCCAGCAGGCGTTCGCCCCGTTGGCCGAAGAGGTCGATCGCTTTGGGCAAGAAGCGCCCGAACAACGCTCACCCGACGCGGCGCTACGCTTGCTGCAGCGTGGCCTGCTGGCCTTCAGCGAGCTGATGACCCAGCCGCACACGCTGAACCTGAGCAAAATCATGTCGCGCGAACAGCTCGCCCCGACCGAGGCCTACCCGCTGATCCACCGCCAGGTGATCGCGCCGATGCACGAGCGGCTGTGCCGCCTGCTGTCGGCCGCCACCGGCATCGACGAACGCGCCACCCGCCTGGTGTTGCATACCCATGCGCTGATCGGCGAGGTGCTGTCGTTCCGCGTGGCGCGAGAGACCATTCGCCGTCAGGCCGGCTGGCAAGAGATTGGCGAGGGCGAAGCGGCGCAAATCGCGGCGGTGCTGAGCGAGCATATCGAGATTTTAGTTATTGGGCTGCGCCAACGTCACGGCGCGTAAATTCAGGCAGGGAGTGTTATGAACAAAAAACGCAGTGCCTTGATCGTGTTGTTAATTCTGCTGATCGCGGCCGCCGCTTACGGGGTCTGGCATTACCAACAGCAGCAGGATAAGCCGCTGACGCTGTACGGCAACGTCGATATCCGCACGGTCAACCTCGGCTTTCGCGTCGACGGCCGCCTGGCGTCGCTGACGGTGGATGAAGGCGATGCCGTTCAGCCAGGCCAGCTGCTCGGCAAGCTGGACGACGCCCCCTACCGCAACGCGCTGCAGCAGGCCGAAGCCAACGTCGGCAGCGCGCGCGCCAAACTGTCGCTGCTGCAGGCCGGCTATCGCACCGAAGAGATAGCCCAGGTGCAGTCAGAAATGGCGCAGCGCCAGTCCGCCTTCACCTATGCCGACAGCTTCCTGAAACGCCAGCAGGGGCTGTGGGCGAAAAACGCCACCTCCGCCGACGCGCTGGAGGATGCGCGCACCGCCCGCAATCAGGCGCAGGCCAATCTGCAGGCGGCGAAGGACAAGCTGTCGCAATACCGCAGCGGCAATCGCCCGCAAGAAATTGAACAGGCCAAGGCCGACGTGGCGCAAAGCGAAGCGGCGTTGGCGCAGGCGCAGTTGAACCTGCAAGACGCCACGCTGATCTCCCCTTCCGCCGGCACGGTGCTGACCCGTGCGGTAGAGCCGGGCACCATGCTCGGCACCGGCGGCACGGTGTTCGCCCTGTCGTTGACCCGGCCGGTGTGGGTGCGCGCCTACGTCAACGAAACCAGCCTGAATCAGGCGGTGCCCGGCACCGAGTTGGAAATTTACACCGACGGCCGCCCCGGCAAGCCTTATCACGGCAAGATCGGTTTCGTCTCGCCGACCGCGGAATTCACGCCGAAAAGCGTTGAAACGCCGGATCTGCGCACCGATCTGGTGTATCGCCTGCGGGTGATCGTCACCGACGCCGACGACGCGCTGCGCCAGGGCATGCCGGTCACCCTGCGCTTCGCCAAACCCTGAGGCCGGCCATGGAACAGGCGCACACCATCGAGCTGGAAGGGCTGGAAAAACGCTTCCCGTCGCTTGAGAAACCGGCGGTCGCCAGCCTGACCACCACCCTGCGCAGCGGCGCGGTGATCGGGCTGGTCGGCCCGGACGGCGCCGGTAAAACCACCCTGCTGCGCATGCTGGCCGGGCTGCTGCAGCCCAGCAGCGGCAAACTGCGGGTCGCCGGGCTGGATCCGATCGCCCAGGATCGTCAACTGCACGCCATCCTCGGCTACATGCCGCAGAAGTTCGGGCTGTATGAGGATCTGACGGTGATGGAGAACCTGACGCTGTACGCCGATCTGCGCGGCGTCACCGGCGATCTTCGCCGCCAGACCTTCGAACGGCTGCTGAAATTCACCGATCTGACCCGCTTCACCGAGCGCCTGGCGGGCAAGCTGTCCGGCGGCATGAAGCAAAAACTGGGACTGGCCTGCACGCTGGTGGGCGCCCCCCAGGTGCTGCTGCTGGATGAACCGGGCGTCGGCGTCGATCCGATCTCGCGCCGCGAGCTGTGGCGCATGGTGCACGAGCTGGCCAACGACGGCATGTTGATCCTGTGGAGCACCTCTTATCTCGACGAAGCCGAGCAGTGCCGCGAAGTGCTGCTGCTCAACGAGGGCGAGCTGCTGTTCAGCGGCGCGCCGCAGGATCTGACTCGCCGTATGGCCGGGCGCACGGTGTTGATCGCCGCACCGCCGGGCAGCCATCGATCGTTGCTGCAGCGGGCGATCTGCCTGCCGGCGGTCACCGACGGCGTGATCCAAGGCAAGTACCTGCGCCTGATCCTGAAAGAAGGCGAAGATCACCGCCAGCTGCTGCAGGCGCTGGATCTGCCGGACGCCGAACTGAACGAAGCGGATCCGCGCTTCGAGGATGCGTTTATCGATCTGCTCGGCGGCGGCCCCAACCATCGCTCGGCGCTGGCGGAGATCATGCCGACCGTCAACGGCGAAAGTGGCGAAAGTGGCGAAACGGTGATCGAAGCGGTGCAGTTGACCAAGAAATTCGGCGATTTCGCCGCCACCGATCACGTCGATTTTCAGGTGCGGCGCGGCGAAATCTTCGGCCTGCTCGGCCCGAACGGCGCCGGCAAGTCCACCACCTTCAAAATGATGTGCGGCCTGCTGGTGCCGTCCGGCGGCAAGGCGCTGGTGCTGGGGATGGATCTGAAGACCAGTTCCGGCAAGGCGCGCCAACGCCTCGGCTACATGGCGCAAAAATTCTCGCTGTACGGCAACCTGACTGTGGCGCAGAACCTGAAATTCTTCTCCGGCGTCTACGGCCTGAGCGGCAAGGCGCAGCGCGACAAAATCGACGAGATGTCGCGCGCCTTCAACTTCGCGCCGATCCTCGATCAGACGCCGGACGCGTTGCCGCTCGGCTTCAAACAGCGCCTGGCACTGGCCTGCGCGCTGATGCACGAACCGGATATTCTGTTCCTCGACGAACCGACTTCCGGCGTCGATCCGCTGACGCGGCGCGAGTTCTGGCTGCACATCAACGGCATGGTCGACAAGGGCGTGACGGTGATGGTGACCACCCACTTTATGGACGAGGCGGAATACTGCGACCGCATCGGCCTGGTGTATCGCGGCAAGATCATCGCCGCCGGCACGCCGGACGATCTCAAACAGCAGGTGGCGCGCGACGACAATCCCAGCCCTTCGATGGAGCAGGCGTTTATCGAGCTGGTGCAGGGCTACGACGAGGAGGAAACGCGGTGAGCGATAACCGAACCCCAATCGACGAGAGCGGCTTCTCCTGGCGCCGGCTGCGCGCGCTGTGCCTGAAGGAAACGCGGCAGATACTGCGCGATCCCAGCAGCGGCCTGATCGCCTTCGTCATCCCGCTGATGCTGCTTTTCATCTTTGGCTACGGCATAAACCTGGACTCCAGCAAGCTGCATCTGGGCATTCTGATGGAGCAACAGAGCGAAGACGCGCGCGATCTGGCCCACGCCTTCGCCGGTTCGCCCTATATCGAACCGACCATCAGCGACAACCGCCAACAGCTGATCCAGCAGATGCAGGCCGGCACGATCCGCGGCCTGGTGGTGATCCCGGTGGATTTCGACCAGCGCATGGCGCGCCCGCACGACAGCGCCCCTATCCAGGTGATCACCGACGGCAGCGAGCCGAACACCGCCAACTTCGTGCAGGGCTATGCCCAGGGCGTATGGCAAGTTTGGCAGCAGCAGCGCGCCGCCGATCGGGGGAACAACGACAAACCGCTGATTGACGTGCAGATGCGCTACTGGTTCAACCCGGCGGCCATCAGCCGGCACTACATCATTCCCGGCGCCATCACCATCATCATGACGGTGATCGGCGCCATTCTCACCTCGCTGGTGATCGCCCGCGAATGGGAGCGCGGCACCATGGAGGCTCTGCTGTCCACCCAGGTGACGCGCAGCGAGCTGCTGCTCTCCAAACTGATCCCTTATTACTTCCTCGGCATGATCGCCATGGCGCTGTGCATGGCGGTGGCGGTGTGGGTGCTCGGCGTGCCCTATCGCGGTTCGCTGCCGATCCTGCTGCTGATCAGCAGCCTGTTCCTCGCCAGCACCCTCGGCATGGGCCTGCTGATCTCCACCCTCACCCGCAACCAGTTCAACGCGGCGATGGTGGCGCTGAACGCCGCCTTTCTGCCGTCGATCATGCTGTCCGGCTTCATTTTCCAGATCGACAGCATGCCGGCCATCGTGCGCGCGGTGACCTACATCATTCCGGCGCGTTACTTCGTCAGCACGCTGCAAACGCTGTTCCTGGCGGGCAACGTCGGCACCGTGCTGGCGATCAATCTGCTGTTCCTGATCGCTTCCGCCGTGGTGTTCATCGGCCTGACGGCCTGGAAAACCCAGCGTCGGCTGGATTAAGGAGAAAGAGCGATGTTTCACCGTCTGTTGACGCTCATCATCAAGGAAATGCAGGCGCTGCTGCGCGATCCGCAAACCCGCGCCATCCTGATCATGCCGGTGATCCTGCAGGTGCTGCTGTTCCCGTTCGCCGCGACGCTGGAGGTGACCAACGCCACCATCGCGGTCTACAGCGAGGACAGCGGCCAGGCTTCGGTGGAGCTGACCCAACGCTTCGCCAAGGCTAAAGCTTTCTCCCATGTGCTGCTGCTGCGCAACCCGCAGGAGATAAAGACCACCATTGATAACCAACGGGCGCTGCTGCTGATCCGCTTCCCGGCGCAGTTCTCGCGCGATATCGCCGCCGGCAATACCGCGCCGCTGCAGCTGCTGCTCGACGGGCGCAACTCCAACAGCGCGCAGATCGCCGCCAACTACGTGCAGCAGATCGTGCAGGAATATCAGAACGAGCTGCTCGGCAACCGCGCCAAACCCAACAACAGCGAACTGGTGGTGCGCAACTGGTATAACCCGAATCTGGACTACAAATGGTTCGTGGTGCCGTCGCTGATCGCCATGATCACCACCATCGGCGTACTGATCGTCACCTCGCTGTCGGTGGCGCGCGAACGCGAACAGGGCACGCTGGAACAGCTGCTGGTCTCGCCGCTCACCACCTGGCAAATCTTTATCGGCAAGGCGGTGCCGGCGCTGATCGTCGCCAGCTTCCAGTCCAGCATCGTGCTGTTGATCGGCATCTTCCTGTACCAGATCCCGTTCGCCGGATCGCTGCTGCTGTTCTATGCCACCATGCTGATCTACGGGCTGTCGCTGGTCGGTTTCGGCCTGCTGATCTCGTCGCTGTGCGCCACTCAGCAGCAGGCGTTTATCGGCGTGTTCGTGTTCATGATGCCGGCGATCCTGCTCTCAGGTTACGTCTCGCCGGTGGAGAATATGCCGGTGTGGCTGCAGGATCTGACCTGGGTGAACCCGATACGCCACTTCACCGACATCACCAAGCAGATCTACCTGAAAGACGCCAGCTTCAGCATCATCTGGCGCAGCCTGTGGCCGCTGCTGGTGATCACCGCCACCACCGGCAGCGCCGCCTACGCGCTGTTCCGCCGCAAGATCGCATAAAAAAAGCTCTGCATATCACATGCAGAGCTTTTTGATCGCCAGATACCCTAAGGCTTGAAAGACGACGGATTTAGCGGCGGTTGCCGAAGATGCGCAGCAACATCAGGAACAGGTTGATGAAGTCGAGATACAGCGTCAGCGCGCCGACGATGGCGTACTTGCGGAAGCCGTCTTTATCATCGGCGTTCAGCTGCTCGCCCATCGCCTTGAGTTTTTGCGTGTCGTACGCGGTCAGACCGACGAACACCACCACCCCAATGTAGGTAATCGCCCACATCAGCGCGGTGCTTTTCAGCCAGATGTTCACCAGCGAAGCCAGCACGACGCCGATCAGCGCCATGAACAGCATGCTGCCGAAGCCGCTCAGATCGCGCTTGGTGGTGTAGCCGTACAGGCTCATCGCGCCGAACATGCCGGCGGTGACCACGAAGGTGCTGGCGATCGAGCTGTAGGTATAAGCGATGAAGATGCTCGACAGCGTCAGCCCGGTCAGCGCCGAGTACAGCATGAACAGCGAGGTGGCCACCGCGCCGCTCAGGCGGTTGACCATGCCGGAAATCACGAACACCAGCGCCAACTGGGCGATGATCAGACCGAAGAAGGTGATCTGGCTGGAGAAGATGAAGTTGAGGATCGCGGGCGTATTGGCCGCATACCAGGAAACGAACGCCGTCAGCAGCAGACCGCAGGTCATCCAGCCGTAAACCTGCGCCATGTAGGCCTGAATGCCGCTGTTGGCACGTTCGACGATTGAACCATTAGAGCGTGGATATCGGTCCATGACGGTTACCTTTTGCGTTGTAAACAAGATTCCGAAGCCCCGCGAACGGGGCTTCGCCTGCTATAAGCGTACCACAGAATAGGCCGCGCGAAAGCGGCAAAGGTCTTGATTTATTTCCGCTGTTGAGGCGTTATTTAGCCGCGTCGTGCCAGCGCTGCGCGGCCTGACGATCGCTGTCGCGAGCGTCCACCCAACGATCGCCCTGGCCGGTCGCTTCGCGCTTCCAGAACGGCGCCCGGGTCTTCAGGTAGTCCATGATGAACTCGCTGGCGGCGAACGCCATGCCGCGGTGCGCGCCGGTCACGCCGACGAACACGATCTCGTCGCCGGGATACAGAGCGCCGATGCGGTGGATCACCGTCACGCGCTGCAGCGGCCAACGGCTGCGCGCCTCGGCCACGATCTCCGCCAGCGCCTTCTCGGTCATGCCGGGATAGTGTTCCAGCGTCAGCGCGCTGACGTCGTCCCCGAGGTTATGGTTGCGCACCTTGCCGGTGAAGGTCACCACCGCGCCGTCGGCGTCGCACTGCGCCAGCCACTGGTACTCGTCGCCGACGTTGAACGGCGCTTCGCCCACGCGAATGCGGGTGTTTTCCATGCTTACCCCCCGGTAACCGGCGGGAAGAAGGCCACTTCATCGCCGGCGCGCAGCGGGTGATCCGCCGTCACCAGCGACTGATTGACCGCCGCCAACAGCTTGCCGGACTCCAGCGCCAGCGCCCAGCGATCGCCGCGCGCGCACAACGCCTGGCGCAGCGCCTCGACGGTCGGGTAATCCGCCGGCATCGACAGCGCGCCGGTACCCACCAGTTCGCGCACCTGCGCGAAGAAAAGAATATCGATCATGCGTTCACCTTAAAATCGCCGGATTTGCCGCCGCTTTTCGCCAGCAGGCGCACCGGGCCGATCACCATATCTTTCTGTACCGCTTTGCACATGTCATAGATGGTCAATGCCGCCACCGAGGCGGCGGTCAGCGCCTCCATCTCGACGCCGGTTTTGCCGGTCAGCCGGCAGCAGGTTTCGATGCGCACCCGGCTGTGCTGCGTCTGCGCCTCCAACTGCACTTCGACTTTGCTCAGCATCAGCGGGTGGCACAGCGGGATCAGCTCCCAGGTGCGTTTGGCCGCCTGAATGCCGGCGATGCGCGCCGTGGCGAACACGTCGCCCTTGTGATGGCTGCCGTCGACGATCATCGCCAACGTGGCGGGCAGCATCTCGACGAAGGCTTCGGCGCGCGCCTCGCGCACCGTTTCGGCCTTGGCGGAAACGTCGACCATATGGGCTTCGCCGGCGGCGTTAATGTGGGTTAGCTGTGTCATGAATCAGGGCTTCTTCAAATGGGGCTGGAAGTTGCACGGGCGATGGCGCGCGTCCAACTGCTCTTCGATAATCCGCTCCCAGGCGGTGCGGCAGGCGCGGGTGGAACCCGGCATGGCGAAAATCACCGTGCGGTTGGCCAGGCCGGCCAGCGCGCGCGACTGGATCGTCGCGGTGCCGATCTCTTCGTACGACACCATGCGGAACAGTTCGCCGAACCCTTCCACCTCTCTGTCGAACAGCGGCAACAGCGCTTCCGGCGTGTTGTCGCGCGCGGTAAAACCGGTGCCGCCGGTGATCAGCACCGCCTGCACGTTGTCATCGGCGATCCACGCGGAAACCCGTGCGCGGATCTGGTAAATGTCATCTTTGACGATGGTGCGATCCACCACCTGATGGCCGGCTTCCCGCGCCGCGTCCTGCAGATATTGGCCGGAGGTGTCTTCCGCCGCGCCGCGGCTGTCGGACACGGTCAGGATGGCGATATGCGCCGGAATAAACTCGCTGCTCGCATGGCTCATGGTTCAATAAGCTCCTATTGGCTGTCAGCCGCCGATAAACGACAGGTTCTGGGTGATCCCGCTGTTGCCCTGATGCAGGAAATGGGTCTGCTTCTTGCTCAGCAGCCCGCTCTGAATGCGCGCCTTCAGCGCGTCGAGCTGGCCGTCGTCCGCCAACAGATCGCGCAGGGGCACCCCCTGCTCGCCGAACAGGCACAGATGCAGATTGCCGATGGAAGAAACGCGCAGCCGGTTGCAGCTGGCGCAGAAGTCTTTTTCATACGGCATGATAAGACCCACCTCACCCTGGTAGTCCGGGTGGCTGAACACCTGAGCCGGGCCGTCGCTGCGGCCGCGCGCCTGGCGCTGCCAGCCTTGCTGTTCCAGCTGCCGGCGAATCACTTCGCCGGAAACGTGGTGTTTGCGAAACAGCTCGCCGCCCTCGCCGGTTTCCATCAGTTCGATAAAGCGCAGCTGGATCGGCCGATCCTTGATCCAGGCGAGAAACGCGCCGAGTTGCTGGTGATTGACGTCGCGCATCAGCACGGCGTTGACCTTGACCTTGCTGAAACCGGCGCTGAAGGCGGCGTCGATGCCGTCCATCACCTGGCGGAACTTGTCCTGGCCGGTGATGGCGTGAAACTGGCGGGGATCCAGGCTGTCGATGCTGACGTTGATCGCCGTCAGGCCGGCGTCACGCCAGGCGGCGACATCGCGCGCCAGACGGTAGCCGTTGGTGGTGACCGCCAGGGTACGGATGGCCGGATTTTCCCGCACGGCGGCGATGATCTCGGTAAAATCACGGCGCAGCGAAGGTTCGCCGCCGGTCAGGCGCACCTTTTCGGTGCCCAGTTCGGCGAACGCGCGGCTGACGCGGCGGATTTCATCCAGCGACAGGAAGCTTTTCGGGCTGCCGCTCGGCTTGTAGCCGTCGGGCAGACAATAGGTGCAACGAAAGTTGCACACGTCGGTGATCGACAAGCGCAGGTAATAGAACTTGCGCTCATAAGCATCAATGAGTTGCGGTACCATAACACCTTTCCAAAGTCGGGAGATGCGAGCGTTTCCCCTCTGCACCCTGGTGGCTGACTTCGCCACGGCCCAGGCGCCATATCGTTCCGGATGAACAACGTAGGCGCAGGGGCTAGGAGTTTGATTTCTCTTCCCGCTACCTTGAGTAGCCGGAATGAAACCGTGGTTTTCAGCAGAATTCTAGCGCTAATCGGCAACGATAGCCAACGCGTTAATTCGCTATATAATTGTCTATACAGCGCTTTTAGACGCCGTCTATTCGGGTAAACCATGATAAACATCGCTTGCGTGGACGAATTGACCAGAATCACGCAAATGACACTCTTTATCGCGTTTTTATGCCGGATCCGCTACCTTATGCGGGCAGTTCAGCCCCTTTGTAAGGAAATTTATGCGTAATCGTACCCTGGCCGATCTCGACCGCGTGGTGGCGTTGGGCGGCGGGCACGGCCTGGGCCGTGTGATGTCGGCCCTGTCGTCCTTAGGCTCCCGCCTGACCGGCATCGTCACCACCACCGACAACGGCGGTTCCACCGGCCGCATCCGCCGTTCGGAAGGCGGCATTGCCTGGGGCGATACCCGCAACTGTCTCAACCAGCTGATCACCGAACCGAGCGTCGCCTCGGCGATGTTCGAATACCGTTTCAGCGGCAACGGTGAGCTGGCCGGCCATAACCTGGGCAACCTGATGCTGAAAGCGCTGGATCACCTGAGCGTGCGCCCGCTGGAAGCGATCAATCTGGTGCGCAGCTTGCTGAAGGTGGATGCGGCGCTGATCCCGATGTCGGAGCAGCCGGTGGATTTGATGGCGCACGATCACGAAGGCAATCACGTTTACGGTGAAGTGAATGTCGATCAACTGGCCCACATGCCGCAGGAGCTGATGCTGTCGCCCCCGGTCAACGCCACGCGCGAAGCGCTGGACGCCATCGCGCAAGCCGACGTGATCCTGATCGGGCCGGGCAGCTTTCTCACCAGCCTGATGCCGCTGCTGCTGCTGGACGATCTCACCCAGGCGCTGCGCCGCAGCAGCGCCAGCATGATCTATATCGGCAACCTCGGCCGCGAGCTGAGCGTGGCCGCCGCGGCGCTGTCGTTAAAGGATAAGCTGACGCTGATGGAAGAGAAGATCGGCCGCCGGATGATCGATGCGCTGATCGTCGGCCCGGCGGTGGACGCCAGTGAAGTGCAGGATCGGGTGGTGATTCAACAGCCGCTGGAAGCGAGCGACATCCCCTACCGCCACGATCGCCAACTGCTGCGCCAGGCGCTGGATCAGGCGCTGGTGGAGCTGGCCGCCCGCCGCTGACCGAATTTAACCGTCTCGCCCGCGCAGCCAGGGATTATCGCTGGCCGGGGCGGGATGGCTGACCATATCGATATACAGATCTTCCACCTCTTTGCGCGCCCAGGGCGTGCGACGCAAAAACTTCAGGCTGGACTTGATGCTCGGATCGCTGCGGAAGCAGTTGATGCGAATGCGCGCGCCCAGTTCGGACCAACCGTAGTGATCCACCAGTTTATTCAGCAGTTGCTCCAGCGTCACGCCGTGCAGCGGGTCTTTAGACTGGTGTTGGCTCATGTTCGGTACTCTTCGTGGTCAAATCGGGCCGCACACCATAACAGTTTTGGCGCGGCCGACAAGGAATTTTGACGCCCACGGCGCGGGCGCCGTCCAACGGTCAGGAAATCGCGATGAACTGCTCGCGCAGCTGGTGGATCTCGTCGCGCAGCGCAGCCGCCTGCTCGAACTCCAGGTTTTGCGCGTGGGTGTACATCTGCGCTTCCAGATCGCGGATTTTCTGATCCAGCGCTTTCGGCGTGAGGTTCTGGAGCTGAGCGCCGCCGTCCACTGCCTTGCTCCTGCCTTTACCCTTGGCGCGGTTGACCGGCTGACCGATCTGCAGAATGTCGCCGATCTTCTTGTTCAGCCCCTGCGGCACGATGCCGTTGGCTTCGTTATAGGCCTGCTGCTTGGCGCGGCGCCGCTCGGTTTCACCGATCGCCTTGGCCATCGAATCGGTGATGCGATCGCCATACAGGATCGCCTTGCCGTTCAGGTTACGCGCCGCGCGGCCGATGGTCTGGATCAGCGAACGTTCGGAACGCAGGAAGCCTTCCTTGTCGGCGTCCAGAATCGCCACCAGCGACACCTCAGGCATGTCGAGCCCCTCACGCAACAGGTTGATGCCCACCAGCACGTCGAACTCGCCCAGACGCAGGTCACGAATGATTTCGACCCGTTCCACGGTATCGATATCCGAGTGCAGGTAGCGCACGCGCTCGCCATGCTCTTCCAGGTATTCGGTCAGGTCTTCCGCCATGCGTTTGGTCAGGGTGGTCACCAGCACGCGCTCGTTGATCGCCGCGCGCTTGCGGATCTCGGAGAGCAGATCGTCCACCTGGGTGGCGACCGGCCGCACTTCCACGATCGGATCCAGCAACCCGGTCGGCCGCACCACCTGATCGATCAGATCGCCGCCGGATTTCTCCAGCTCATATTTGCCCGGCGTGGCGGAAACATAGATGGTCTGCGGCGCCAACGCCTCGAACTCCTCGAAGCGCAAGGGGCGGTTGTCCAGCGCCGACGGCAGACGAAAGCCGTACTCCACCAGCGTTTCCTTGCGCGCGCGGTCGCCCTTGAACATCGCGCCAATCTGCGGAATGGTCACGTGGGATTCGTCGACCACCAGCAGGCCGTCCGCCGGCAGGTAGTCGAACAACGTCGGCGGCGGCTCGCCCTCGGCGCGCCCGGACAGATAGCGCGAGTAGTTTTCGATGCCCGAGCAGTAACCCAGCTCGTTCATCATCTCCAGATCGAACTGGGTGCGCTGCGTCAGGCGCTGCTCTTCCAGCAGCTTGCTGTTGGCCAGCAGCACCTTGCGGCGGTCCGCCAGATCGACCTTGATCTCTTCCATCGCCTGCATGATCCGCTCACGCGGCGTCACGTAGTGCGATTTCGGGTAGATGGTAAAACGCGGCACCACCTGTTCAATCTGGCCGGTCAGCGGATCGAACAGCGACAACCGCTCCACTTCTTCGTCGAACAGCTCGACGCGCAACGCCAGCTCGTCCGATTCCGCCGGGAAGATATCGATCACCTCGCCGCGCACGCGGAAAGTGGCGCGCTGGAAAGCCTGATCGTTGCGGGAATACTGCAGCTCCGCCAGGCGGCGCAAAATGGAGCGCTGATCGATGATCATCCCCTGGGTCAGATGCAGCATCATCTTCAGGTAAAGATCCGGATCGCCCAGGCCGTAGATCGCCGACACCGACGCCACCACCACCACGTCGCGCCGCTCCAGCAGCGCCTTGGTGGCGGAAAGACGCATCTGCTCGATGTGCTCGTTCACCGAAGCGTCTTTTTCAATGAAGGTGTCGGAGCTGGGCACGTAGGCTTCCGGCTGGTAGTAGTCGTAGTAGGAGACGAAGTACTCCACCGCATTCTCCGGGAAAAACGCTTTCATTTCACCGTACAGCTGCGCCGCCAGCGTCTTGTTCGGCGCCAGCACCATGGTCGGCCGATTCAGATCGGCTATCACGTTGGCGATGGTGAACGTCTTGCCCGAACCGGTAACCCCCAGCAGCGTCTGGTGCGCCAGGCCGTCTTCCAGCCCCTCTTCCAGCTTGCGGATGGCTTCCGGCTGATCGCCGGCCGGTTTGAACTCGGAATGCAGTTTGAAAAGTTTACTCATTGCTCGGCTACCCTGTGGAGATGCGCGCGCTCAGGCGGCCAGCCGGCTCTGCGCCGGACATGGCCCCTAATTATGGAAAGTGTCGGCGATTTGCGCCAGTGCCCATGATACTGGATATAAAACCAGCTTCAAGCGGATTCGTCGCCGCGCCCGGCACTGCGGCAATGCCGTTGCACCGTGACGTTACAGCGGGGTGACATTTTTATTGTCAATAACAGATTTATCCCCAGAACTTGCCGCGAATTAACTTATTGATAGCACCGCGTCGAAAAATCATACATAGAGACCTGATCAATACCCCTGCGTCTTGATTTTAATTAATCTATTGATATATAAGATATTTAATAAAAAGACGAGAATGCGGGCAAAGCGAACAGAACCCGCGTCCGCTCTCGCTTTACAGCGTTTTTCTAAATCTAATACACAAGGTTATCCACAGGAATAGTGGATAACTCTCACCGCCCCGCCCGGGGCGGGAGTTACAGAAAGAAAGCTTTTCGCCCTTTACACTCGCCAAAATGGCTTTTTTAGTTATTTTTTCATAAAAATATCGCTTTGTTTATGCCGATTAATACTAAAAATCCCCATTGCCAAAATCGCATCGGCCCCTTTCTCGCGGATCGCGCTTGACGGCGGCGCAATGCCTTGCACCATGCCCTCACCGAAGAGCACCACAAGAGTGCAAAAAACGTCCGGGTTAACTTCCCCGCGTATTTTCAGGCTGTCACGGCAGCGCGCGTCAGGCCTGACCAGCGGTTAACAAGGCGATAACAATCCCCGTTTTCACCCGGCGGTAAAACTGGCCTGAGAGTTGCTTTATCTTCCTGCGTATAAATGCGGTGCGGCAGCGTGATGCGCTGCCAGCCACAGCGTGTACCCCTCGCGGTGCTATCGCCTGTAAAAGCGCAAGAACGACACCAAGTCGTCACAAGCGTCGTTTTTAACGACATATTGACTGTCATTCCGTCCACCGCAGACCTTGCTCTGGCTCATTGGACGGACGGCATCTTGTTCCAGACATTGCCACACTCGGGAAATTCGCCGCGCATGCGGCCTTTGCTGTCCCCCGCCAACGAGTGAAACGAGCGTCTATGAGGAGAATGCCAAATGCTGAGCCTGAGATCGGTCAATCAATTCTACGGTCAAAACCACACCCTGTGGGACATCAACCTGGAGCTGCCGCGCGGCCAGTGCACCGTACTGCTCGGGCGCAACGGCGTGGGCAAGACCACGCTGGTCAACTGCATCATGGGGCATTTGCCGGTGGTGAGCGGCAGCATGACCTGGCAGCCGGCGGATCAGCCGCCGCAAAACCTGCTGCTGCAACCGATGGAGCGCCGCGCGGCACTGGGCATCAGCCACGTCCCGCAAGGGCGGCAACTCTTCTCGCAGCTGAGCGTGGAAGAGAATCTGCAGGTGGCGCAGATGGCCGTGCGCGGCGCCCCTCGCCGCATTCCGCCGCTGATCTACAGCCTGTTTCCCAATTTGCGCCAGATGCGTACCCGCCGCGCCGGCGATCTGTGCGAAGGCGCCCAGCGCCAGTTGGCGATCGGTCGTGCGCTGGCGCAGGAGCCGGCGCTGCTGATCCTCGACGAACCCACGGCGGGCGTGCCGCCTTCGATCGCCGCCGACATCGGCAACGTGATCCGCAGGCTCAACTATGAATTGGGCATGACCATTTTGCTGGTAGAACATCAGCTGCCGTTCGTGCGCCGGGTGGCGGACCGCTTTTGCCTGTTGGATAGCGGGCGCACCGTGGCGCACGGCGCGCTGGCGCAGCTGGATGAGGCGCTGATCGGCGCCGGGCTGGCGGGACAGGAAGGAAGATGAGGGGGAATCCCCCTCATGGGGCGTTTGTTTATAGCAGGCTGATGTCCAGATACTGCCCCAACCGCGCCCGTTCGGCCTGCGGCAGGTGCGGGATTTCGCCCAGCAGCGGCGCCGGCAGCATGCGGCGCAGCGTGGCCAGGTATTCCTGATGCCGCCGCCCCGGCGGCGTCACGTCGTTGGCGATCCAACCGGCCAGCGTCAGCCCCGCCTGTTGCACCGCCTGCGCCGTCAGCACCGCGTGGTTGATGCACCCCAGTTTGATGCCCACCACCAGGATCACCGGCAGTTGCTCCTGCCGTACCCAGTCGGCGAAGGTGTACTCCGCCGACAGCGGAGTAAACCACCCGCCGGCGCCCTCGACCAGCACCCAGTCGGCGCGCTGCTCCAGCCGGCGCAGGCCGTCGGACAGCCGCGCCGCGTCGATCGGCCGGCCTTCATCGGCGCTGACGATATGCGGCGAGGTCGGTTCGGCAAAAACGTAAGGGTTCACTTCGTCGTAATCCAGCGCCACGCCGCTGTTGGCCTGCAGCGCCAGCGCGTCGCCGTTGCGCAGCCCCTCGGCGGTCATTTCGCTGCCGGAAGCGACCGGCTTATAGCCGGCGCTGCGGTAACCCGCCCGGTTGGCGGCCTGCAGCAAGGCGCTGCTGGCGACGGTTTTCCCCACTTCGGTGTCGGTGCCGGTCACGAACCAACGTTTAATCACGATAAATCACTCCATAAGCCAGATGATAGCTGAGCGGGAACTGCCCCTGCCGGCACGGGTAAGCCGCCTGCAACGCGGCGAGACGGCCGCGCGACATCAGGCCGCCCTCGCGCCCCTGATGCAAATGCGTCGCCCCGATGCCCTTGAGCGAACGCATCAGCGTCATCACGTCCGGGTAGTTCAGGGTGCGTAATTCCGTCACCAGCTCGTGTCGATAGGAAGCGCAGGCGGCGCGGATCTGCGTCAACGGCAAAAAGGCGTTCACATGACGTTCGCCGTCCACCTGTTGCCAGGCGTCCCCCAATTCCTCCAGCGAGCCCGCCGCCAGCGTGGAAAACAGGATCACGCCGCCGGGACGGGTCACGCGATACAGCTCCGCCAGCGCAGCGGGCAGATCGCTGCACCACTGCACTACCAGGCTGCTGAAACAGATGTCCATCGCCGCGTCGGGCAGTGGCACCTGTTCGATATCGCCCAGCAGATAATGGTGCGCCGCCTGTTGCTGACGGGCGAACGCCAACATCCCCGGCGCCAGATCGAGCGCGGTCACCTGCTTGCCGCGCTCGCGCCACATACGGCTGAAATAGCCGGTGCCGCAGCCGGCGTCCAGCAGCCGTTCGCCCGGGTGGGAACTCCCCATCCCCAGTAAGCGCTCGCCAACGTCACGCTGCAGCGCGGCGGCGGCGTCGTAGCTGCCGGCCGCGCGGCTGAAGGCCGAGGCGACCGCCTGTTTGTTCACCCTGTCATTGGCTGACGTCATGCAATACCTCCAGCAGGCGATCGATGTCCTGCGGCTGGTGCGCCGCCGTCAGGGTAATGCGCAGCCGCGCGCCGCCCGGCGGCACCGTCGGCGGACGGATGGCGCTCACCCACAGCCCCCGCTCGCGCAGGCGGGTCGCCAGATCGAGCGCGCGTTGATTGTCACCCACCAGCAGCGGCTGGATGGCGGTGTCGGAGTCCGTCAGGGTCAGCGCCAACGGCGCCGCGCCCTGGCGGAAACGGCGAATATTGTCCTGCAGCCGGGCGCGCAGTTCATCACCCTCTTGAATGCAGGCCAGCGCCGCCTGCAGCGCGCAGGCCTGCGCCGGCGGCATCGCGGTGCTGTAAATCAGATGGCGGGCGAACTGCAGCAGATACTCGGCGGTCGCCTCATCGCACAGCACCGCCGCGCCGCTGACGCCGAACGCCTTGCCGAAGGTCGCCACCAGCAGTTCAGGGCGCACGCCCTGCTGCCAGCAGCTGCCGCGGCCTTGCTCGCCGCGCACCCCGACGCCGTGGGCATCGTCCACCATCAGCCAGGCGCCCGCCGCGCGGGTCAAGCGGTACAGTTCCGCCAATGGCGCGCCGTCGCCGTCCATGCTGAACACCCCTTCGGTCACCGCCAGCCGCTGCCCGTCGCAGGGTTTGGCCAGCAAATCCACCAAAGCCTGCGGCTGATTGTGCTGGAACCGGCGCAGCTCGGCCGGCGACTGCGCCGCCGCCTCCAGCAGCGAGGCGTGGCTGAGGCGATCGGCCAAAATGCGATCGCCCTTCTGCATCAACGCCGCCAGCACCGCCTGGTTGGCGGCGTAACCGGAGATGAACAGCAGCGCGCGCGGATAGCCGAGCCACGCCGCCAGTTGCTCTTCCAGCGCCTGATGCGCCACGCTAAAGCCGGTGACGTGGCCCGAACCGCCGCTGCCGACGCCGTAACGCTGCGCGCCCTGCTGCCAGGCGGCGATCACCCGCGCATCCTGGCTCAGCCCCAGGTAGTCGTTACCGGAGAAGTTCAGATAGAGACGATCGTCGAGCCGGATCTGGCGGCCGTTGCCGCCCTCGGTGGCCTGTCGCCGACGGTAGGCGGCGTTGAGGCGCCGCTCCGCCAGCGCCTGCTCGATGCGTTGTGGCCAGCTCATCACGGCGCCGCGTTGTAAAACTCGGCGGTATCGGCGTTCAGCAGTTGCTTGGCCAGCACCTGCTGTTGCTGGTTGTCGCCGTGTTCGGTGGCGGTCTGCTGCGGGTTCAATCCCAGCTTGCGGAACAGCTGCAGATCCTTATCTTCTTCCGGATTCGGCGTGGTCAGCAGCTTGCAACCGTAGAAGATGGAGTTGGCGCCGGCCATGAAGCACATCGCCTGCGTCTGTTCGTTCATCTGTTCACGGCCGGCGGAAAGGCGGACATAAGAGGATGGCATCATGATGCGCGCCACCGCGATGGTGCGGATGAAGTCAAACGGATCGACGTCGTCGTTATCCGCCAGCGGCGTGCCTTTCACCTTCACCAGCATGTTGATCGGCACGCTCTCCGGCGGTTTCGGCAGGTTGGCCAGCTGCACCAGCAGCCCAGCGCGGTCGCGCACCGTTTCACCCAGCCCGACGATGCCGCCGGAGCACACTTTGATGCCAGCGTCGCGCACCTTGTCGAGCGTATCCAGACGCTCCTGGTAGCTGCGGGTGGTGATGATGTTGCCGTAGAACTCCGGCGAGGTGTCGAGGTTATGGTTGTAGTAATCCAATCCGGCTTCCGCCAACCGCTCGGCCTGAGTACCGTCAAGCGTGCCCAGCGTCATGCAGGTTTCCATGCCCATCGCTTTCACGCCCTGCACCATCTGCTGCAAATAAGGCATATCGCGCTCGTGCGGGTTCTTCCACGCCGCGCCCATGCAAAAACGGGTCGAGCCGTTCGCTTTGGCTTTGCGCGCCGATTCCAGCACCTGCTCAACCTGCATCAGTCGCTCCGACTCCAGGCCGGTCTTGTAGCGTGAGCTCTGCGGGCAGTATTTACAGTCTTCCGGGCAAGCGCCGGTTTTGATCGACAGCAGCGTGCTGACCTGCACCTGACGCGGGTCGAAGTGCCGGCGGTGTACGGTTTGCGCTTCGAACAGCAGTTCAAGCAGCGGTTTATCAAACAGGGCCTGGGCTTGCCCTACTGTCCAGTGAATGCGATCGGCCATCATGGCGTCTCCAAAACGAAAAAGTGTCGCCAGTTTAAATATTGTGGATATACTGTCAACCAATCTTAATTCAATTTGGTTTACAAGTATGTCTGTCACCGCTTCCGACCTGGCGTTTGACCAACGCCATATCTGGCATCCCTACACCTCCATGAGCCGCCCGTTGCCCTGTTACCCGATCGAGTCGGCCAGCGGCGTCGAGCTGCAGCTGGCGGATGGCCGGCGTCTGGTGGACGGCATGTCCTCCTGGTGGGCGGCGATCCACGGGTACAACCATCCGAGTCTGAATCAGGCCGCCAGTCAGCAACTGGAGAAGATGTCGCACGTGATGTTCGGCGGCATCACCCATCCGGCCGCCATCTCGCTGTGCCGTCGGCTGGTGGAGATGACGCCGGAAGCGCTGCAGTGCGTGTTCCTGGCGGATTCCGGTTCGGTGGCGGTGGAAGTGTCGCTGAAGATGGCGCTGCAGTATTGGCAGGCGCGCGGCGAGCGCCGGCAGCGCATCCTGACGCTGCGCCACGGCTATCACGGCGATACCTTCGGCGCGATGTCGGTCTGCGATCCGGACAACTCGATGCACAGCCTCTATCAGGGCTATCTGGCGCCGCACCTGTTCGCCACCGCACCGCAGTGCCGCTTCGATGAGGAATGGCGCGAAGAGGACATTGCGCCGTTCGCCGCGCTGCTGGAGCAGCACGCCGGTGAAGTGGCGGCGGTGATCCTGGAACCGGTGGTGCAAGGCGCCGGCGGCATGCGCATCTACCACCCAACCTACCTCAAGCGGGTGCGCGAGCTGTGCGATCGCCATCAGGTGCTGCTGATCGCCGATGAGATCGCCACCGGCTTCGGCCGCACCGGCAAGCTGTTCGCCTGCGAACACGCGCAGGTGGTGCCGGACATTCTCTGCCTGGGCAAGGCGCTGACCGGCGGCTACATGACGCTGTCCGCTACCCTGACCACCCGCCACGTAGCGGAGACCATCAGCAACGGCGCGGCCGGCTGCTTTATGCACGGGCCGACCTTTATGGGCAACCCGCTGGCCTGTGCGGTGGCGGACGCCAGCCTGGCGCTGCTGGCGGAAAATCGCTGGCAGGCGCAGGTGAGCGCCATCGAAGCCCAGTTGAAGCGGGAACTGCTGCCGTTGGCGGCGCTGCCGAAGGTGGCGGACGTGCGGGTGCTGGGGGCGATTGGGGTGGTGGAGATGCGCGAACCGGTGGATGTCGCCGAGCTGCAGCGCGGGTTCGTCGAGCGCGGGGTATGGATCCGGCCATTCGGCAAACTGATTTACCTGATGCCGCCTTACATCATCGAAGCGGAACAGCTCAGCCGCCTGACCGCCGCCGTGGCCGCCGCCGCGCGTTAATGCCCTACCAATGCTGGTCCAGATAGCGGGCCAGCAATCCCAGACACAGCAGCCAGAGTAAAATGATCATCGCCGCCGCCATGCGGCCGGTGGGGTTATCGACGCGCTTTTGCGCCTTCTCGCGCAGCTCGGCCATCAGCGGTTTGGGGATCAGGCGCACCGCCAGCATGATGCCCAACGGCACGATGATCACATCGTCCAGATAGCCCAGCACCGGAATGAAATCCGGGATCAAATCGATTGGCGAGATCGCATAGCCGGCCACCAGCAGCGCGATGAGCTTGGCGTACCATGGGGTGCGCTTATCACGGGCGGCCAGCCACAGCGCGTAGATATCGCGTTTGATGCCTTTGGCCCAACGGCGCAACCAACCGAACCACGGCGTGCGTTTTTTCAGTGAAATCATGATTACTTCATATAAGAACGTAAAACGGTCATCAATTGCTCGATGTCCTGCTCACGCTGCTGCGGCGTAGCGTCCGCGGCAGCCAGATGTTCGCGCACATGCCCTTCCAGCACCTGCGCCATTAAACCGTTGACCGCGCCGCGCACCGCCGCGATCTGCTGCAGAACAGCAGAACATTCGCCGCCGCTCTCCAGCGCGCGCTCCAGCGCTTCGGCCTGCCCTTTAATGCGGCGCACCCGCGCCAACAGCTTCTTTTGATCTCTGAGGGTATGGCTCATTATTTCCGCCCGATTGTTATTTACTATACTGGGGTATAGTATACTCCAGCACACTACCTTTTGCTGAGGAACTTCACCATGACGTCTCACGCGCCCGCTTTGCACCGCGAGCACAGCCACGTTTTTGACGATGGTAACCCATTGGCCGAAAGAAACACCAGATGGGCGGTGATACTCACCGCCAGTATGATGGTCATCGAGATCGCCGGCGGTTGGCTGTTTAACTCGATGGCATTGCTGGCCGACGGCTGGCACATGAGCTCGCATGCGCTGGCTCTGGGCTTGTCGCTGCTGGCTTACGGCGCCGCACGCCGGTTGGCCAAGGATCGCCGCTTCAGCCTCGGCACCTGGAAAATAGAAGTGCTGGCCGGTTACACCAGCGCGGTGTTGTTGGTGCTGGTGGCGGCGCTGATGCTGTTCCAGTCCGCGCAGCGGCTGCTGAATCCCAGCCCGATTCATTACAACGAAGCCATCGCCATCGGCACGATCGGGCTGGCTGTCAATCTGCTTTGCGCCTGGCTGTTGCGCGGCGGCGGCCACCATCACCACCACGGGGATAACCACGATGACCCTCATCATGACCTCAACCTGCGCTCCGCCTATATCCACGTCATCGCCGACGCCGCCACCTCGGTGTTGGCCCTCGTCGCGCTGTTTGGCGGCAAGCTTTGGGGCGCCGCTTGGCTCGATCCGTTGATGGGCATCGTCGGCGCGATGATGGTGGCCGCCTGGGCCTATAGCCTGATGCGCGATAGCGGGAAGATTTTGCTGGATGCCGAAATGGACGCCCCCGTGGCGCAAGAGATTCGTCAGACCCTGGCCACTTCCGGCCACCCACTCACGCTGACCGATTTACACGTAGGCCGCATCGGTAAAGGAAAATATCATTGCGTCATCGCCCTGAGCAGCGCCGATCGCGCCCTCACCGCCGATCGTGTGCGCCAACTGTTGGCCGCGCATCCCGAACTGGTGCATGTCACCGTCGAGATCAACCGTCCGCCGTTGGCGCAAGGGGTTGTATTGTTCCACCGAAAAGATCTAGCTTAGGGGTCCGCGTTTATCGATAACTGGGAGTCATTATGGCTTTTCGTTTGTACAGCAACGATCTGCAGGACGGCGGCACAATGCCGCAGACGCAGGTCTTCAACGGCATGGGCTACCACGGCGATAACCTGTCGCCGCACCTGGCCTGGGACGGCGTGCCCGAGGGCACCAAGAGCTTCGTCGTCACCCTGTACGATCCCGACGCCCCAACCGGCTCCGGCTGGTGGCACTGGGTGGTGGCCAATATTCCGGCCGACGTGCGTGAGCTGCCGCAGGGCGCAGGCTCCGGCAAAGCGCCGCTGCCGAGCGCCGCGCTGCAAACCCGTACCGACTTCGGTTCGGCCGGTTACGGCGGCGCCGCGCCGCCGAATGGCGAAAGCCACCGCTATCAGTTCACCGTGCACGCGCTGGACGTGGAAAGCATTGAGGTGGATGAAGGGTCCAGCGGCGCACTGGTGGGCTTTAACGTGCATTTCCACAGCCTCGGCAGCGCCACGCTGACGGTGATGTTCAACTGATCCCCCGCCCATAAAAAAGCGCGGTCAACCGCACCGCGCTTTTCCACTCTGGCCTGGCCGACGAATTACTTCGCCAGCACGCTGACCCACATCGGGCCTTTGCCCACCGGATAACGCGCCAGCGTAGTCAACTTACCGCTGGCCTGATCAATTTCATGCACCGCGATGTGATCGGACTTCTGGCCGGACGAAATCACGAAGCGGCCGCTGTGATCGATATTGAAACCGCGCGGCTGCGTTTCGGTCGGATAATAGCCGACCACGCTCAACGTGCCGCCGTCTTCGGAGACGCTGAAGAGGGTCAGAATGCTGGCGGTGCGATCGCTGGTGTACAGGAAGCGGCCGTTCGGCGTGATATGAATGTCCGCCGCCCAGCGGGTGCCGTCGAAATCGTCCGGCATGATATCCAGCGTTTGCGTCACGGTGTATTTGCCGCCGTTTTCCGAAATCGCCAGCACGTCCACCGTGCCGTTCAACTCATTGACGCAGTAGGCGAACTTGTCGTTATGGTGGAACGCCATATGGCGCGGGCCGGCGCCGGCGGCGATATCCACCGCCTCCTGCGCGTGCGGCGTCAGCTGGCCCGCCAGGCTCAGGTTGAACAGACGGATGCGGTCTTCTTTCAGACACGGCACCAGCACCAGCTGGTTGGTCGGATCGATGTTCGCCGAGTGCGGCGCGCTCAGGCCGTCGATCTGTTGGATCGGCGCCGTCACCACGCCGTCGTGGCCGATCGGGCTGATGCTGGCGCAGTTGCCGCTGTAGGAGGCGGAGAACAGGTAACGCCCCTGCAAATCGGTGGAGATATGGGTCGGGCTGCCCGGCAGCGGCGCCATGCCGGCCTGCTGCAGCGTGCCGTCCGCCTCGATGCGGTAGCTGACGATGCCGAACGCCGGACGCACGCCGACGTACAGGTGGGTCTTGTCCGGATGAAGGGTCATCGGCTGCACCTGGCCCGGCACGTCAACGGTTTGCAGCAGCGCCAGCGCGCCGGCGTCGTCCAACTGCCAGACGTGGATCTGCTGGCTCTCCGGGCTGGCGACATAAACGATTTGCTTCATGTGTTCTCCTTGCAAAGGGTAAAAGAGGAACCGGTTTCAGGCCGTTCGATTGCTCCTAGCTTACCGCACATCCGTCGCATGGCAACCCTGCTTAGCACCGGAAGCTCACGCGGTTTTCTCCATAGGCTATCCGGTGTACCATCGGATTAATTTTATGGCTAACGATAACGAGAACCCTATGAGCTACCGCGTCATCGCCCTCGATCTTGACGGCACCCTGCTGGACAATCAAAAACGCATCTTACCGCAGTCGCTGGAAGCGCTGGCGCAGGCGCGCGCCGCCGGCGTCCAGGTGGTGGTGGTCACCGGCCGCCATCACGTCGCCATCCATCCGTTTTACCAGGCGCTGCAGATAGATACCCCGGCCATCTGCTGCAACGGCACCTACCTGTATGATTTTCAGCAGAAAAAGGTGCTGGCCGCCGATCCCTTGGCGAAGGAGCAAGCCAAGCAGGTGCTGCAGATGCTCAAACAGACCGACATTCACGGGCTGATGTACGTTGACGACGCCATGCTGTATCAGGAACCGAGCGGCCACGTGACCCGTTCGCTGGCCTGGGCGGAAACCCTGCCGGCGGCGCAGCGCCCAACGCTGCTGCAGGTCGGCAGCCTGACGCAGGCGGCCGACGACGCGCAGGCGATCTGGAAATTCGCCACCTCGCACGCCGATATTCCGGCGCTGCGCGAGTTTGCCGACACGGTGGAAAAAGAGCTGGGGCTGGCGTGCGAATGGTCCTGGCACGATCAGGTGGATATCGCCAAAGGCGGCAACAGCAAAGGCAAACGCCTGCGCCAATGGGTGGAGTCGCAGGGGCTTAGCATGGATCAGGTGGTGGCGTTCGGCGACAACTACAATGACATCAGCATGCTGGAAGCGGTCGGGTTGGGCGTGGCGATGGGCAACGCCGATGACGCGATCAAGGAACGCGCCGATCTGGTGATCGCCGATAACCTGCAGCCGGGCATCGCCGAGGTGATCCGCACCCGCATACTCTAGTTTTTTCGCCCTCCCGCCGGGAGGGTCTGCCTTAGCGGCTCTCCCGGCTGATCGACACGCTCTTCACCTGCGCGTACAGCCACTGCCCGGGGCGGATCGCCAGTTCATCGCGCGCCCACGGCGTGATCCGCGCCCACAGCACGTGTTCCCCGACCGCCAGCTTCACTTCCACCTGCCCGTCCACGTCCAGACACTCGCTGACCTTGGCCGGCAAGACGTTGCGAATGCTGCTGTTGACCGGCGGTTGCAGCACCAGCGAGACGTCGGCGGCGTTGATGCGAATGCGCAGTTGGGTGCCCAATTCGGCGTCGATGCCGCTGACCCACAGCCGTTGATCGCCGAGCGCCAGCGCAGTCATGGCATAGCGTTGATGATGCTCAATCACGCTGACGCGCAGCACGCTGCTCTGATCTTCACGTTGCAGCCACGGCCGCAGCGCGCTGCTGGCCCAGACGGCTTCCAGCCCGCCGAACGCGCGCACCTCACCGCGATCCAGCACCATCACCTGCTCGGCCAGCCGCAGGATCTCGTCCAGGCTATGGCTGACGTAGAGGATAGGGATGTTCACGTCCTGCGCCAACCGCTCCAGATACGGCAGCAGCTCGCGTTTGCGCGGCAGATCGAGCGAGGCCAGCGGTTCGTCCATCAGCAGCAGTTCCGGCGCCGTCAGCAGCGCGCGGCCGATCGCCACCCGCTGTTTTTCACCGCCGGAGAGCGTCAACGGCAGCCGATTAAGCAGCGGCCCGATGCCCAGCAGCTCGACAATGGTATTGAACTGCGCGCGCATGCCGGCCGCCATGCCGTACTGCAGGTTGCCGCGCACCCGATAATGCGGGAACAGGCGCGCATCCTGGAACACGTAGCCGATACGACGCTTTTCCGGCGGCAGGCAGAGGCCCGCGGCGGTATCCACCAGCGTGCGGCCATTGAGCGCGATGCGCCCCTGCTGCAAACGGGTCAGGCCGCCGATGGCGTTGATCAGGGAGGTTTTGCCCGCGCCGGACAGGCCGAAAATCGCGGTGATGCCCTGCGCCGGCAAATCGGCGCGGACGTTGAGATTAAGGTCGCCCAGCTGCTGCGAGAAATCCAGCTCCAGCATTTACGCCCCCATCCGTTTGCGGCCCCAGCGGGCCAGCCATT
>NZ_JVEL01000106.1:0-438 GCF_001076875.1 Serratia sp. 506_PEND | reverse complement strand
TTACCGACGGGCATTTTCGCCAGGATCTGTACCATCGTCTTTGCCAGAGCGAGATTGTCGTTCCCCCCCTGCGTGAGCGTCCTGAAGATATTCCGCTGCTGTGTCGCCATTTTATCGCCACGTTCAGCGAACGCGATGACAAACGTCCCGGTGACATCCGTCTGGCGTCGCTCAGGCAACTGCTGGGCTACGCGTTTCCGGGCAATATCCGTGAGCTGCGTAACATGACAGAGGTCGCCTGTGCGCACGCGACAGACCCTCAACAGATTGACGTACAGGTACCGCTTTCGGCGTCATCGGATATTCGTTCACAGGTGAATGGGTCCGAACCTGATAGCTACCCGCATATCCGGGATTTACGGGAAGCCGTTCAGACCTTTGAGTCGGGTGTGATCCGCTCACGCCTGGCGTTTTTTCGCGGCGATCGCCAGCGTGTGG
>NZ_JVEL01000012.1:0-2301 GCF_001076875.1 Serratia sp. 506_PEND | reverse complement strand
TGGGAGAAGCAATGCCGTACCCCCCGGCAAAAGGCTTGCCCTGCTGCTGCGTATTCGTATGGCAGGCCATGCAGTCCGAGGCGATAGCCAGCGCTTGCCCTTTAGCGATCAGATCGCCGTCCTGGGCATGCGCCGCGAAGCCGCTTCCCAGCAGCAGCGTCGCTGCCAGCGAATGGGTGATTTTATTCATTTGCTCTCCAGGGCTCGAAGTACGTCATTGGCCGCCTTGAGTCCAAGCGCCGCCATCGTCAACGTGGTGTTGACAACGCTGGCTGAAACCATGGCGCCTCCACCCGGGATCCAAAGGTTGTCATGATCGTGGGCGCGGCAATTGCCGTTCACCACCGAGTTCGTGGGATCGCTGCCCATGATCGTGCCGCCCATAATGTGGTTGTTGGCATTCAGCTTGTCGTTAATCACAAACTCTTGCGCATCGAACAAGTCGCCAATCTGCCGTAGCTGGGTTTTGACCACTTCCAGCCCTTTGCGCACGTAATCGCCGACGTCGTAGTGGATGTCCGGGCAGGCCAGGCCATGCTTGTCTTTGCGGGTGGAGCTCAGAGTAAGACGGTTGTTCGGATCCGGCAGCGGTTCCAGGCTAATGGAGAGATCCACCGAGCGGCTGGCGCGATCGCGCACTTCATCCTGCAGCGCCTTGCCGACCTTGCCCGATTTCAGTACTTCAAGGGCGGAGGGGATCACCCGGTTGATGTTGTTGATGATGATCTTGTTGGCGGAGTGGTCGCTGCGGAACGCGCCGTCACGATATCCCACCATGCAGCTGCTCTGCGCCGGGCCGCGGCCAACCCATAGGGCCTCTCGCGCCAGGAAGGAGCAGTGCAGGCCAGAGTGATCCATCATGTTGCGCCCCACCTGATCCGAGCTGTTCGCGATGCCGTTCGGGTTCTTTTCGTTGGCCGCCAGCAGCAGTAAGCGCGGGTTCTCAATCCCATTGCAGGCCAGAACGAACGCTTTACCGATCGCCCGATGGGAGTTATGCGCCGTGTCGTACCAGTGAACGGCGGTGACGCGGTTATTGTCGTCGGTGTCAATTTTGTACACCACCGCCTCGGGGATCACCTTCGCCCCCTTGTGTTCGGCCCGTTCAACGTGGTGAATGCCGTTGTACATGGCTCCAATCGGGCAAATCGGCTGGCAATTGTTATTGCCGCAGCAGGTGGGCCGTCCATTCCAGGGCCGGGTGCTGCGGCCTTGCGGAATGGGCACCGATTTAAAGCCGTGAGGATTAACAATCTCAGCAATGCGTCTGTCGCCGTAGGCCCAGGGCACCATGTCCATCGGGTAAGGCCCGCTGCGTTCCGCAGGGGACTGCCACTCCGGATTATTCGGGCCGGCAACGCCTATTTCCTCTTCGGCTTTCGCGTACCACGGTTCGATATCTTCGTAGGAAATAGGCCAGTCTCTCCCCACGCCATAGAGGGATTTCATGCGAAAATCATTGGGATGGTTGCGCCAGCAAGAAGCGGCCCAGTGCCAGGTGGTTCCCCCCACCACACGCAAATAGCCCTGTTTAAAGCCTGAGCCATTGGGGCCGGTCAGTTTGATATAGTCGTTCTCCGGGAAATAGAGCGGCGCGGTGGCGTACTCCGATTGCGGGTAAAGCCCCTGAAAATCCGACCCCGCACGATTGTGCAGTGGCATATTGCGCCAGTTTTCCACAGCCTGCGCGCGCTCAATGCGCGGGCCTGCCTCAAGTACCAGCACCGAGTAGCCCTGGCTTACCAAAGCATCCGCCATCAGACCGCCCACAATACCGGAACCGACAATGACGACATCGGCCTCTGCATCGCCGGAAGCATTAATTATTGGGCTTTTCACACGCGATCCTCATATTTTTTATCGGCTACGGCAGGCAAATCTGTTGCGGGAATGGAAGGTTGGCGGGTAACGCCCGGCGGCAAGCCGGTCCACCACAGCGGGCCAAAATTGCACCAGGTCGGCACAATCAGGGCATCCTGAACCGTGCGATACATCAGCGCCTCTTTATAACTAATCAACTGCCCCTGCTCGGCGCTTGAAGGATCTACGGTTCCGGTATACCACGCGGTCACAATTGCCTGGATAAGCTCCCTTTGCCCCTGTTCAATCGCATGTCGGTTCAAGGTTTCCGCATCGGCGGCTTGCTGGCTCAGGATGAACAGGGCGTTGAGTTGCGAGTTCAACTGCGGAAAATGTTCGCACAATGCGGAAAAATAGCGGGCGGAGAGTGTGACGTCCAAATCGTCAAACTCGGTAATTCTTCTCGAAATTTGTAAAAATTGCGCGTATTCAACGGGCGAG
>NZ_JVEL01000105.1:0-562 GCF_001076875.1 Serratia sp. 506_PEND | reverse complement strand
TTTTGCGTCATCCGTCATCGTTTGTGTCATTTCATTCAAATCCAATCGGGTTACCAGTCTACAGAAAAAAATAAATCAGAGAACCAAGGTATAATCCAGCACAATAATGTCCCTCAGGATAGGCCTGAAGATTGTTTTCAGCGCCTCATGTGCCGGATGCGGCAGATATCGCTGGCGTGCTGCTTCATCGGCAAACGTCATCAGTACGCAGTGTGTGAAGCCGCTATTCTTGCCTTCAGGGCTGTTGTTGATGCCCCATTCCACGCCTGTAATGCCGTCAATCAGATCGGGGATCTGCAGAAACGCTGTTCTGACGGCCAGTATTTGTTCCGATAGTGCACTATCAGTAAATGTAATAAATAAAATATGACGAATCATCATGACTCCTGTTACGACCATTAATGTATGACAGATCTAATGGTCTTAACCGGAAGTTTAAACAAACCTCCAATTAAAATTTATTTTTGTTATCACTCAGTCGCCTGCGGGGTCGTCAGACAGTTATCCCCATTCAGTTTTAACTTCAGACGACCTGCAGCAATTTCGTTTTCAGTATGCATAC
>NZ_JVEL01000104.1:0-204 GCF_001076875.1 Serratia sp. 506_PEND | reverse complement strand
TCTATGTGGAAGGCCACAAGGACGAAATGCTGGTACAGGAAGTGAAGCATAACGTGACCGTTCCGACCGATCCGCAGTCCGGTCAGCCATCGGGCCAACGTGTGCACAAACCGCTGAAATTCACCGTCGCGCTGAACAAGGCCGTTCCGCTGATGTACAACGCGCTGGCATCCGGTGAAATGCTGCCGGAAGTGAAGCTCAACT
>NZ_JVEL01000103.1:0-4426 GCF_001076875.1 Serratia sp. 506_PEND | reverse complement strand
AGTGTTAGGTTGAACCATGAAGAACTACAGATTCTTAATGTTAAGCGTGGAGAGAAAAGCAAGGGGGAATGGCTCAGATTAGCTTCTCTTGATAAGCTTCCCATAGTGGTTCCTTCAATCAACATAGAAGCTTGGAAATCCCTCAGCGAAATTTCACAGAAGCTGAACAAGCTACTTATTCATCTCGAAAGTAAAAGCACTGGTGGTCAGCTTACAAAGACAGAGATCTTCGCAGTGAAGCGCCAAATTTCTGAGCTTCGCTTCTGTCTTACATCCTCCAAGAGATCTATGAGTTAGCTTTAATGAAAGGGATGCAAAAAATCAAAAGAGGGAAAACCTTTAACGGCCTTATTTCTTATTTATTAAAACCTGCTTCGCACCACAAGTCAGATCCGTATGTAGTCGGTGGCAATGTCATAGAAAGCTTCGCAGAAGCACTAAGTGCAGAGTTCAACGCTACGAAGCTCCTACGCTCCGATGTAAGTAAACCTGTTTGGCACAATTCTCTGCGTCTGCCTGCTGGTGAGTGTCTACCTATACAACAATGGAAGCTGTTAGCCGACGACTATATGAAGCGTATGGGCTTCTCTGAAACGCATTTACGTGCATACGTGCTTCATGATGATAAAGATGGCCAACATATCCATATAGTAGCAAGCCGCATTGATGCAACGTCCGGGAAGCTCTACTTAGGTAAAAATGAGAATCTTATCAGCACACGTATCATCCAGGAACTTGAAAAAGACTACCAGCTAACGCAAACCAAAGGAGCTGATGCACTAAAACCCTCTTCATCAACAGTAAAGCGTAAGAAATCACGTAATGAAGCGATGCAGGAGAAAAGAACTGGCAAAAAATGCCCAAAAACAATCATACAAGAAGCTATAGATACGCTCATAACCAGCAAGATTTCCGAAGAAAGGTTTGTGCAGCAGCTTGCAGATCAGAAGATAAAAGCAATCCCCAACAGGGCTTCAACTGGGAAAATGAACGGTTTTTCCTTTGAATACGCCAACATTTCATTCAAAGCATCCCAATTAGGTAAAAAGTATTCATGGAAAAACTTAGAGCCGTTCATCATCATTGATCCCCTTGTCGTAGATGATAGAAAAGCTTCCATTGCCTTCAATGCAACCAACCCAGAAGAAATTATCAAGATAGTGAAAGCTGATGCCGTAAGTTTTTTTGGTGGTATAGATGCAGAAAACACCCTGCTTCCTTTATCTGTCTTGCCTGTAGCAGATGATATCTATCAAGAGAAAGTTAAAACCACAGGTAAAAGCTATGTGGACGTAGCGATGCGATGGATAGAAACCATCCCCTGGGTAGACAAAATAGTTAACACCATCAAAAAACTACGTAATCCATTGTTAAAGGCGTTTAAGCAGCCCCCCAAGATTTTTTCGGCTATCCCCCTTCCTATAGACACACCACCTCTTTCTGCTGTTGAAAAAGCTACAAAAACAAACGGTTTTAGGTCTAAAATTTAGCATTATTATTGCTGCAAACAGCTATATCATTGATTTTAGTATAATTAATTGATCGTCACAATCGATCGATAAATCACATATGATAGGAATTAACTATCAAGATGAAAGTATCGATCGGTACAAATGATTTGATAACTTCATCGCTTCGTCCAAAATGTACCTTGAACGAAATGTCGGCTAATAGATTGATTTTACTAGCCTATTTTCAATTTCTTTTTACATCGTACAGGAACAAACGTATGAAATACTTCATGATGAAGCGTGTATTACTGGCGATTGCACTCCCTGTTTTGGTTGCTTATTTTGGAGGTGCTAAAGTTATGTCAGTTTATTGGGTACCTCTGTTTTTCGTCAGTGCAATGCTTCTGGCTACAGCATATGGCAAATATGTTGTCAGAAAGAATAACTCTGCAACAGTCAATTATCTTAACGACAATAATGATGGGGTCTATCTTCATAAATTCAATGATTGTGAAATCCGGTTAGACACAAATAAACAAGAGGTCTTTCTTAAAAATAGCGAAGGAGCAAATACTTATTCTTTTGATGATATTAAAGAATGGAGCTACAACATCACACATGGTGGTGAAATTTCAGGTGGTGGTTTAAAGGGTATCAGTGAAAACGGCAAAACATTAGGTCAAAATATTGCTGAGTCAGGTTTATTTATCCGAGTTAAAGACATTAAAAACCCTGAATGGCACATCCAGTTCTATCCCCGCAATGATTCTTTTAACTCTCGCAAGGGTCTTAATGATCTCAAAGCACAACTTAATCAATGGATTGAGATCTTTGATCAAAACTTAAATGCAGCATGAAATTAAGCATCATATACTTAAAACAGAATCTATATAGGGACAGATTCTGTTTTAAGTGTTTTTATTATAGTTAGCTGTATAGTTGAGATTTCTTTCTTTTAATGACCTTGCCAAAATATAACGATCATATTTTCTTTTTTCGTTAATGAAAACATTTTCACTATTTGTTTTGTTATTCAGAATAAAGTGAATAAGAAGACTGCACATTCTTCTTATTTTATCAGAATCGACAACTCTATTTTCTATATTGTTTATGAAGCAGTAATAAGAAGTAAGCATAAAAGATAAAACGACATCTCTGTTAGCTAACTCTATATTATCAATGTCATTTTTATACTTGATATAGAAACCGACACAAAACAGATAAGATTTATCTATTATGTCAGATTCTGACAACCCAGACTCTTCGAGCTTTTTAATGAAGCGTTCAAAGAGTATTAGAAAGCGTTCCATGCTATTTAGCTTTTCCATAACTTGCATCCTTGCAATTAATAATATTCCCTCTTATATTTAAATATCACAAACCTCGAAAAAATCAATATGCGTGTAAGAATTTTTTTACAAACCACACTGAATGCGTTCATATTCTTTTACAATCACTTCTTCTTCGATTGATAGTAGGTATAGGTGCTAAATGATCATCTTTTGATAATCCATGAAGGCGTGCATTATATTGCATGACTGAAAAGAGATAACTTAGATTTTCATTTTCTTTCTTTAATCTTTGAACTTCATCCCTAAGATTTTCAATCGTTATGGCCGCGATTTTTATTGATACTGGCATTTTCAAATGATGATGAGAATGTTTTAGTTTTTTCTTTTTAAGCAGATAAGCACCAGATATTTCTGAATGAGCACACAGGGCTTGTCTTGTAGGTTTTCTTCCCAAGATCTTGCATGACGCTTCGCAAATTCCTTCCCATGTGATTTTATTTTTCGACCAGTTGTTAATTATAACTATAATTTCTTGAATCTGTATACTACTGAATTTTCTTTCCATGCTTATCCTCTCTTTTCTTTAAATTGTAATAGATTTCTTCTAAGTGGGGTAAGAGAGCGGTGAGTAGTCTTGTATCTCTTAAATTCATCGCATCATCTCCAATATTTCTCTGGAAATATTTTATTTCATTTATAATATTTTTCATGTAAGAAAAGCTCTCGCCAAAATTATTTTTAAGTACAGCCTCTTTACTCACTTCTTCATCTTTCATAAAACACACTGAAGCTGTAAATAACTCATCATCTGTCATATGATCATATACTCTATTTTGTTTAACATGGGTTCTTCCAGACCACTTCGCAATATCTATATCTGATAGCCCGCCCCTCTGTGCAAGAGTATTGATAAGGTGTCTTATTTGATGTGTTTTCAAATGATAATTTTGCTGTTCGGATAAACCATGTCTTTGAAAGATATTACCCCAACGATTCGGTTGTTCCCCATCTCTATTTGAATAAAAATCCATTCTGAAAAACGTGGGGTTGGGCATATATATTTCAAATATCGAGGTTTGTTTTATCGCATGAAGTTGGTCCTTATTTAAAAGACATAGCATATCACTATACTTAAAACTTTTATTTCCGTTTATAAATGGAAAACCTTTAGGCTTCTTGCTTTCTAATAAACTTGCCATGTTCTGGACATCGTTCATCTTAACTAAGCTTGTTTTATCGCGCATCTTGTATAACCTTATTATTTTATCACCTAAATCTTTATTCAATAAAGTTCGCTCAGCTTTTCTGTTTTCAATAATGTCTTCTAAAATAGATGCAACAAAACGAGCGTTTTTAGATAAAACACGCAATCTCCTCAAAGCTTCTTTAACTATTGGTTGCATAACGGAGGGTATCCACTTAATATCCTCACCATATCCTTTAGCACCAATATAACGAAGCCCGTAACGGGCTACCCCATCCTCACTACGCTGTAAAACTTCACAATCATACCTTAAATTGATAACCTCAGAGATCCTCCAAGGGGCAGACATGAGTAATGCAAAAATTGATGTAGTGAAAATATCCCTTGGATTAGTTAATTTTTTTGAAAATAGATTACAGAGAAAAAAAAGAGTATGTTCGTTCGGCAATTTATGTTCGTTCTTACCAGTTGTAACGTAA
>NZ_JVEL01000102.1:0-13264 GCF_001076875.1 Serratia sp. 506_PEND | reverse complement strand
GTCAACAAGCCGCTGCCGCGCCTGCGCCACATCTGGTTCGACGGTTTCCGCAACGGCTTCGACGCCATTCGCGAAAAAGACGTGCTGCTCTACTACCCGTACCACACCTTTGAGCACGTGCTGGAGCTGCTGCGCCAGGCGTCGTTCGATCCGAGCGTGCTGGCGATCAAAATCAACATCTACCGCGTGGCGAAAGACTCGCGCATCATCGAATCGATGATCCACGCCGCGCACAACGGCAAGAAAGTCACGGTGGTGGTCGAGCTGCAGGCGCGCTTCGACGAAGAGGCCAACATTCACTGGGCGAAGCGCCTGACCGAGGCCGGCGTACACGTGATCTTCTCCGCGCCGGGGCTGAAAATCCACGCCAAACTGTTCCTGATTTCGCGCCGTGAAGGCGATGAAATTGTGCGCTATGCTCATATCGGCACCGGCAACTTTAACGAAAAAACCGCGCGCATCTACACCGACTATTCGCTGTTGACCGCCGACTCGCGCATCACCAACGAGGTGCGCCGGGTGTTCAACTTTATCGAGAACCCCTACCGGCCGGTCACCTTCGACAACCTGATGGTGTCGCCGCAGAACTCGCGCCTGAAGTTGTATGAGCTGATTGACAACGAAATCGCCAACGCCCAGGCCGGGGAACAGGCCGGCATTATGTTGAAAATAAATAATCTGGTGGATAAAGGGCTGGTAGATCGGTTATATACCGCGTCCGGCGCCGGCGTGAAGATCCGTCTGCTGGTGCGGGGCATGTGTTCCCTGATTCCCAACCTGCCGGGGATCAGCGACAATATTCAGGTGATCAGCATCGTCGATCGCTTTTTGGAACACGATCGGGTTTACGTTTTCGACAACAAAGGTGACAAACGGGTGTATCTGTCCTCCGCCGACTGGATGACCCGCAACATAGATTACCGTATCGAAGTGGCGGTATCGCTGCTGGATCCGGCGCTGAAACAGCGCGTTCTGGACATTCTGGAGATCCTGTTCAGCGATACGGTCAAGGCCCGTTATGTGGATAAAGAACTGAGCAACCAGTACGTGCCGCGCGGCAACCGCCGCAAAGTGCGCGCCCAGGTGGCTATTTACGAGTATTTAAAAGCTCTGGAACAACCAGGACAGTAGGCCAGCAACTATGCCGCTAAAAAACACTGCAACGAACAAACCGCAGGAAATCGCCGCCATCGACCTCGGGTCGAACAGTTTCCACATGGTGATCGCCCGCGTCGTCAACGGCGCCTTACAGGTATTGGGCCGTTTAAAACAGCGGGTGCATCTCGCCGACGGATTGGACAGCAACAACGTACTCAGTGAAGAGGCGATAGAACGCGGCCTGGCCTGCCTGGCGCTGTTTGCCGAACGGCTGCAGGGCTTCCCGGCGGATAACGTCACCATCGTCGGGACCCACACCCTGCGTCAGGCGGTGAACGCTGAAGTGTTCCTCAAGCGCGCCGCCAAAGTGATCCCCTACCCGATCGAAATCATCGCCGGCCAGGAAGAGGCGCGTCTGATCTTCATGGGCGTGGAACACACCCAACCGGAGAAGGGCCGCAAGCTGGTGATCGACATCGGCGGCGGCTCCACCGAGCTGGTGATCGGCGAAGACTTCGAGCCGCTGCTGGCGGAAAGCCGCCGCATGGGTTGCGTCAGCTTCGCCCAGCTGTTCTTCCCGGGCGGCGAGATCAGCAAAAACAACTTCCGCCGCGCGCGGCTGGCGGCGGCGCAGAAGCTGGAAACGCTGGCCTGGCAGTACCGCATTCAGGGCTGGCAGTACGCGCTGGGCGCCTCGGGCACCATCAAGGCCGCCCACGAAGTGCTGGTGGCGATGGGCGAAAAAGACGGTCTCATCACCCTGGATCGCCTGGAAATGCTCGCCGAACAGGTGCTGCAGTTCAAAAGCTTCGGCTCGTTGAGCCTGCCGGGGCTGTCGGAGGATCGCCAATCGGTATTCGTGCCGGGGCTGGCTATCCTGTGCGGCGTGTTCGACGCGCTGGCGATCCGCGATCTGCGCCTGTCCGACGGCGCGCTGCGCGAAGGCGTGCTGTATGAAATGGAAGGCCGCTTCCGCCACCAGGACATCCGCAGCCGCACCGCCAAAAGTCTGGCCGATCACTACAACATCGACCGCGAACAGGCCAAGCGGGTGCTGGAAACCACCGAGCTGCTCTACTCGCAGTGGATGGCGCAAAACACCAAGCTGGTGCATCCGCAGCTGGAGGCCCTGCTGAAATGGGCCGCCATGCTGCACGAGGTGGGGCTGAGCATCAACCACAGCGGCATGCACCGCCATTCGGCCTACATTCTGCAAAACTCCAACCTGCCCGGCTTCAACCAGGAACAGCAGCTGCTGCTGGCGGCGCTGGTGCGTTTCCACCGCAAAGCGATCAAGCTGGAAGAGCTGCCGCGCCTCAATCTGTTCAAGAAGAAACACTACCTGCCGCTGATCCAGCTGCTGCGTCTGAGCACCCTGCTCAACAACCAGCGGCAGTCGACCACCACGCCGGAAACGCTGCGCCTGACCACCGACGACAACCACTGGACGCTGCGCTTCCCGGCCGGCTACCTGGCGCAGAACAACCTGGTGCAGCTGGACTTCGAGCGCGAGCAGGCCTACTGGAACGACGTCGTCGGCTGGAAGCTGCTGATCGACGAAGAAGGCTCGCAAGACGAACAGCGCTCCGCCTGATCCCCGCCCCCTGCCAGCCAGGGGGTTTTTCTTTCCGCCCCGCCCCGTCAACCTAAACGAAACCCTAATACGCCGCGCCGCACGCCGGAAAAAAATGGACAACTTTTGTCATCAGCGCCTAAAATCCGGTTACAAATTCTCGAGCGAATAACACAGGATACCGGCATACCGGGTGATATATGCGCAAGAAAACCACCGGACAGATGACGAAGATAGTGTTGTTTATCAGCTTTATCATTTTAGTCGGCCGACTGCTGTACGCCGCCGTGGTGGCGGTGCCTCATCATCAGGAAAAAAAGCAGGCCGCTGCGCAAAACGCCGCCGAAGTCAGCGCCCCGCAACAGGACGCCTCCTCTGAATAACCGCCGCGCCCCGTCCGTTTCATAAAAATGACGCCGGCACTCGCTATGCTCTATCTTTTAATGAGCCTGCGTCAGGAAGGCCGAGCGCCCGTTAAGGAACACCATGTCAGCCGCAACCCATAACGTCAAAAAAGTCGCTGAACACCGCCAGCGCATTCTCACTCTGCTGTTGAACAATAAGGAATTGGTCGACGGCATTCTCGGCCGGCCAGGGGATGAACACGCCCTCAGCCAAAGCGAACTGCTGAACCAGACGGCGGAAATCACCGGCCTGCTGGACGACATGCACGCCGCCGACCTTGCGGACCTGCTGGAGGCGCTGCCACAAGACGAACGTATGGCGCTGTGGCGGCTGGTGGGCAACAGCAAGCGCGGCCAGACGCTGGTGGAAGTCGCAGAACCGGTCTGGGACAGCCTGATCGAGGAAATGAGCGACAAAGACCTGCTCAAAGCGATCAAAACGCTGGACGTCGACGAACAGGCCTACCTGGCGCAATACCTGCCGCGCAACCTGATGGGCCGGTTGCTGACCTCGCTGGAGCCGGAACAGCGCGCCCAGGTGCGCGAGATGAGCCAGTACGCCAAAGACAGCGTCGGCTGGATGATGGATTTCGAACTGGTGACGGTGCGGCCGGACGTCACGCTCGGCGCGGTGCACCGCTTTTTGCGCATGCGCAAAACCATTCCCGACGCTACCGATAAACTGTTCGTCACCGACCGCAAAAACACCCTGCTGGGCGAACTGCCGCTGACCGCAGTGCTGCTGAACGACCCGGAGGTCCCGGTGCGCGAGGTGATGGACAGCGATCCCGCCACCTTCCAGCCCGAAGACAAGGCCGATGAAGCGGCCGGCGCGTTCGAACGTTACGACCTGATCAGCGCCCCGGTGGTTGACGCCAAGGGCAAACTGATGGGCCGCCTGACCATCGAAGAGATCGTCGACGCCGTCAACGAAGAGAGCGACACCAACCTGCGCCGCATGGGCGGTTTGAGCCCGGAAGAAGACGTGTTCGCCCCGGTCAGCAAGGCGGTCAAGACCCGCTGGGCCTGGCTGGCGATCAACCTCTGCACCGCGTTCGTCGCCTCGCGCGTGATCGGCCTGTTCGAACACACCATTTCCCAGTTGGTGGCGCTGGCGGCGCTGATGCCGATCGTCGCCGGTATCGGCGGCAACACCGGCAACCAGACCATCACCATGATCGTGCGCGCGCTGGCGCTGCACCAGATCGAAGTCGGCAACATCTCGCGCCTGATGCTCAGGGAGCTGGGCGTCGCCATCATCAACGGCGTGGTGTGGGGCGGCATCATGGGCGTGGTCACCTGGCTGCTTTACGGCGACGCGGCGATGGGCGGCGTAATGACGCTGGCGATGCTGCTCAACCTGCTGCTGGCGGCGCTGATGGGCGTGGTGATCCCGATGACCATGCTCAAACTGGGCCGCGATCCGGCGGTCGGCTCCAGCGTGCTCATCACCGCGCTGACCGATACCGGCGGCTTTTTCATCTTCCTCGGCCTCGCCACTCTGTTCCTGCTGTAATACGCCAAAAGCCGGCCCTGTGCCGGCCCTTTCCACCGGATGACATCGTTGAAAACGTGCCCTGATGATTCGCCAGAATAACAGAGCCCCCGCCGCCATTTGCCGCGTTCAAACCACGCCGTATTCCCTCATCCGTCACATTATGTTAACCAAGACAAGATTAGTGATATAAATAACACCTGAGGCTTAAACGATTAAGTAAGATGAAGCGCCCATGCGAGTATCAGCGTATCCGTTGATTTTCCTCGGCATGTGATGGCTCAGGGATAAGGGACTATGGAAAAGAAATGGTTTTCCGCCAGGGAACTGATGGGTAAGGCGGGCTTGCCTTCAACTCCGCAAGGGGTCAATTTGATGGCCCGGCGTGAAGGCTGGGTCAGCCGCCGCCGCAGCGGCGTACAGGGCAAAGCGCTGGAATACCATATCGATAGCCTGCCGTTCGGCGCGCGCAGCCTGTCGGCCTTGCGCGAGGCCGATCATCCGGAGTACGACGTCAAACGTCAGGATCCGATACGGGTCTGGATCGAGCATTACTACCACCTGACGCCGGCCGAGCGGGAAAAGCTGCTGGCGTTCCTGATGCGCGAGGGCATGAGCCGCTTGCTGCAGCTGATCGACGCCCCTCGCTAACTCTGCGTTCAACTCTCCCCTTCCGGTGCCCAGCCGTCGTTGTGCCACAGATGCAGCGTGGCGTAAGAACGCCACGGGCGCCAACGTTCGGCGTAGCGTTCTATCTGGCGCGGCGTCATGCCGGGAAAACGCTGTTTGATCAGATAATCGCCGGCCAGGAACACGTCCGGCCACGACCAGGCGCGCATCGCGATATAGCTGGCGGTCCAGCTGCCGATGCCCGGCAGCGCGGTCAGCGCCTTGATGCCCCGCTCGATATCCAGCACGTTGTCGAGCTGCAGCCGCCCTTCGCCCAGCGCGCGGGCGATCTCGATCAGCGCCGCCGCGCGCTTCAGCTGCACCCCGAGCGGGCGCAGTTCTTCGGGCTGCAGCCGCGCCACCCGTTCTGCGGTGGGGAAGACATGGGTGATGCCCTCATGCGGCGTCGCCAGGGCTTCCCCCCAGCGTTCGGCCATCCGCCCGGCGAAGGTCGCCGCCATTTTTACGCTGACCAACTGGCCCAGCACCGCCCGCGCCGCCTGCTCGAAACTGTTCACGCAGCCCGGCAGGCGCAGCCCCGGCGCATCGGCCGCCAGCGAGCCCAGCGCCTCATTGATGCGATCCGGCGCGGCGTCCAGATCAAACAGCAGGCGCACCCGGCGCAACACCTCCGTCGTCACCAGACTGAGCGCAGGCGCGATCTCGACCCGAACCCGATTGCGCGCCTCTTCCGGCTGCACGCTGACCCAACCGCAGTGTTCCGTGCCGCCCTGGCTGACGGCGATCGAGCGCAGGTAACGGCGTCCGTCGACCCGTTCCACGCCCTGCACGGCGCGCGCCTGCAAGAAATTCAGCATGCGCTCCCAGTCATAGGGCGGCCGATAGCCCAGGTGAAACACCAGCCCGCTGGCGGCGGCCCGTTCACCGCGCGCGCCGCCGCTGCGCAGCGCTGACGGGATCAGGCGGTAGCGCGCCTTGAACAGCTCGTTGAAACGCCGCAGGCTGCCGAAGCCGGCGGCGAACGCCACCTCGCTGAGCGGCAGATTGGTATCCGCCAGCAGGCGCTTGGCTTGCAGCAGCCGGTGCGACTGCGCGTAATCGATCGGCGAAGCGCCAAACTGTTCGGCGAAGATGCGCCGCAGATGGCGATCGGAAATGCCCAGCCGCGCCGCCAGCGCTTCGCAGCTGTGTTCGGACAGATATCCCTGCTCGATGAGCTGCACCGCCACCTGCGCATAACGGTTGCCCAGATCGATCAGCGCCAGACCGGGCGCCAGCTCCGGCCGGCATTTGAGGCAGGGGCGAAACCCCGCCAGTTCAGCCGCCGCCGCGCTCGGATAAAAGGTGCAATTTTCCCGCTTCGGCGTGCGGGCGCTGCACACCGGACGGCAATAGATACCGGTTGAAGAGACGCCGACGAAAAAGCGTCCGTCGAATTTGCGGTCACGCGCGCGCAGCGCGTCGTACAACGCTTGCTGTTGAGTATTCATGGCAACGCTCGGGGTCGGTTTTTTCGGCATTATGGGGCTCGGCTGGCGCGCTGACGTGCGGAATTCGGACATTAAGTTACGCGCCTTCCCGCCGTCCAGATTAGCGATTGTCTTTAATGATTATGCGTCTTAACAGCGTTCAGACGCACCATTTTTACCGCCACCGACATAAAGCCCCGCAGCCCGACGATTTATTGCCCCTGGCGCGGTACCCCCAATGCCCGACGCATCAGCCCATCGAAGGCGCGATCGGACAACAAGCGCCGCAGAAAAATCAACGGTTTCGCGCCAAACCCCACCGCATAGCGCGTTTTCGGACGATGGGCGGCGATGGCTTTGGCGATCGTATCGGCAATCACGCTCGGCGGCGATTGCCGTTTCTTGCTGGCGTCGCTGACCATGGCGTGGGCGACAGCATGAGCCTGAGCGGCGTACTCGCTCTGGCCGGAAACGCCGATCAGTTTTTCCGCGGCGATATCCGCCCATTCACTCTGGATGCCGCCGGGTTCGATCACCACGACGTCGATGCCGAAAGGTTGCACCTCCATGCGCAGACAGTCGCTGATGGCCTCCAAGGCGAATTTGGTGCCGTGATACCAACCGCCCAGCGGCGTATGTATTTTTCCGCCCATCGACGTAATATTGATGACGGTGCCGGAGCGCTGCGCTCGCATGTGCGGCAAAATCAGCTGCGTCAGCCGAACCGCACCGAACACATTCACATCAAATTGAGCGCGAGCCTCATCCGCAGAAACGTCTTCAATAGCGCCATAGGAGCCGTAACCGGCGTTATTGACCAGCACATCGATACGCCCCGTTTCGGCGATGATGGTCTTTACCGCCTGCGCCATGGAAGCATCGTCGGTGACGTCCAACGGCAAAACGCGAATGCCAGCGGCAACCAGAGCCTGCATGCGCTCAACCCGGCGGGCGGCCGCATAAACGGTGTGCCCATGCTGCTTTAACGTGACGGCGGTGGCTTCACCAATACCGGACGAGGCGCCGGTCACCAGGATCACTTTGGACTTCATACTGACTGCTCCTTATTAGGATGATTGCGTTGGCGACTGCCTGCGCAGTCTGTATGTTGTCCACTTTAAGCGACGGGCCCTGCCGCAACCATGTCGAACCGCGCCAATCAACTCGCAGAATGCGCCAACGTGAACAGCGCCTCTCGGCTAATTCAGCCGCATCGCCTGGCGAGCCGCTTCCGGCGTTTGCCCTGTCCATTCGTGAAAGGCGCGGAAGAAAGAGTTCGGCTCTTCAAAACCGAGCAAAAAGGCAATCTCTCCGCTGGTAAGGGTCGAATGCTTAAGATAGTGGCGCGCCAATTTTTCCCGGGTGCCATTGCTCAGCGAACGAAAACTCTCGCCCTCATCTTCCAGACGCCGCTGCAGCGTCCGGCGGCTCATGCCCAATCTTGCCGCCACCGCATCGATGCCGGCGGTATTGCTGGGAATCAACTCCAGCAGCACCGCACAAACGCGCTCTCCGGTGGTTGCCGTGGCGCCCAGTTCACTGAGGCGACGACGCAGCTCGGGTTCGAAAACGCGCCACATGCCCTCATTCACTGTCAAAAAGGGACGCAAGGCATCTGCGGAGGAGAAAGTAATGCCCGGCCCTGCCCCAGGCGTTACCGCGCAGCCGAAGAAGGCTGCCAAGGGGCGCGAAATGGCTGCAGGCGGCAGTTCAGGCAAGGTGATACGGCGCGCTTTTACCGGTTCGCGCGTGGCAAGCTGCGCCAGCCGAACATAAAATGCCAGCTCAGCCACCAGCAAAGACGCCGGTGCTGCCTCCTCCGCCAACAGCCAGCGGGGTGAAATCGTCATTTCGCCTTCAGGGCCGATGGCGAGCTCCAGGCTCATCGGCGCCGTAAGTTGCTTGTATTTCGCTAACCGCTGGACAGCTTGCGCCAGATTGGCGCTGCACAGGGCGGCGAATATCGGAGGGTCAAACGATTCCGTTGACATCAGCGCAACGATTTTCAACGGAAACAACGGGTCGCCCGTTCCTTCCTCCATCGCGCGCCAGAAGCGGAAATATTCTTCCGTTGTGATCCCTTCCGCGGTGCGTGACAACAGATCTTCAGGCAATGCAGCCCGGCGTAAAACATCCGTCGGCTGGAGTCCCAGATCTTTCAGCAGGGTTCGCCAGCCGATATTCATGAGAAAGGTAGAGTTGCGCGTCATGGAATCCTCATCGCAGAGTCATAGGGAAAGGCATTCCCCGCTCGGAATACCTGTTGAGTATAAAGAAATGGCGTGCGTCTTGATGGGCGAAGCACGCCATTTTCATAGCCGACTGTGCCATTGCTGCGGCTTGAGCGTTATTCACACTGAGAAAGTTCGCGCACGCTAAATTTTTCGACACTCGCGCATTGGCGCATTGCCCGCCGGCCCCGTCTCGGGTAAAGTCGCCCCCCTTCATTGGCATGGGGACAAAAAAGAGATGTTTATTGGATTCGACTACGGGACAGCCAACTGTTCCGTTGCAGTGATGCGCGACCACGGCCCCGAGCTGTTGACGCTGGAAAACAACGCGCCCTATCTGCCTTCGATGCTGTGCGCGCCGACCCGCGAAGCGGTGAGCGAATGCCTGCACCGCCATTGGCAGATCCCGACCGGCAGCGAAGAAAACCAGCAGCTGCTGCGCCGGGCCATCAGTTACAACCGCGAAGAAGACATTCCGGTCAACGGCGACAGCGTGCTGTTCGGCCTGCAGGCGCTGGCGCACTACATGGAAGATCCGGAAGAGGTGTACTTCGTGCGCTCGCCGAAATCCTTCCTCGGGGCCAACGGCCTGAAACCGCAGCAGATCGCGCTGTTCGAAGACCTGGTGTGCGCCATGATGTTCCACATCAAACGCCAGGCGGAAAACGTGCTGCAGACCGGCATCGATCAGGCGGTGATCGGCCGGCCGATCAACTTCCAGGGCATCGGCGGCGACGAAGCCAACCGGCAGGCGCAGGGCATTTTGCAGCGCGCCGCCGAACGCGCCGGTTTCAAGGACATTGAATTCCAGTTCGAGCCGGTGGCGGCGGGGCTGGACTTCGAAGCGACGCTGAGCGAAGAGCAAACCGTGCTGGTGGTGGACATCGGCGGCGGCACCACCGACTGCTCGGTGCTGCTGATGGGGCCACAGTGGCGCGACCGCGCCGATCGCCAGCAGAGCCTGCTGGGCCACAGCGGCTGCCGGGTCGGCGGTAACGATCTGGACATCATGCTGGCCTTCAAACAGCTGATGCCGCTGTTCGGCCTGGGCGGCGAAACCGCGAAAGGCATCGCCCTGCCGGCGCTGCCTTACTGGAATGCGGTGGCGACCAACGACGTGCCGGCGCAAAACGATTTCTACAGCGCCGCCAACGGCCGCGTGCTGCGCGATCTGATCCTCGACGCGGCGGAGCCGGAAAAGGTCAAGCGCCTGCTGAAAGTGTACCAGCAGCGCCTGAGCTACCGATTGGTGCGGGCGGCCGAAGAGAGTAAGATCGCCCTGTCCGGCCAAACGGCCATTAGCGCGCCGCTCAATTTCGTGCAGGCCGATCTGGCGGAGAACATCAGCCAGGCTCAGCTCACCGACGCCATCTCGCAGCCGTTGATGCGCATTCAGGAGCAGGTCAGCGCCGCGCTGGCCAGCAGCCAGACCGCGCCGCAGGTGATCTACCTGACCGGCGGCAGCGCGCGCTCACCCCTGCTGCGCGCCGCGCTGCAACAGCAGCTGCCAGGCATTCCGATCGTCGGCGGCAACGACTTCGGCTCGGTCACCGCCGGGCTGGCGCGCTGGGCGCAAACGCTGTTCCGTTGACAGCCCAAGGGCGCGGCTCGCCGCGCCCTTGTTCATTGGAGGCTATGCATCATGTCGACCATCCTTACCCTCGACAGCGCCAGGCTGCGGCTGCGCCCCTGGCGTGATGACGATCTGCCGGCCTTTGCCGCGCTCAACGCCGATCCGCAGGTGATGCGCTATTTCCCGGCGCCGATGACGGCCGAGGGAAGCCGCGCGCAGGCCGAACGCATCCGCGCCTTCATGCAACAACACGGCTGGGGGCTGTGGGCGGTGGAAGTGAAAGGCGGCGCGCCCTTTATCGGTTTTGTCGGGCTGGCGCGGCCGGGCGACGACCTGCCTTGCGCCCCCTGCGTGGAGATTGGCTGGCGGCTGGCGGCGGCCCACTGGGGCAACGGCTACGCCGCAGAGGCGGCGCGCGCCGCGCTGGCGTGCGCCTTCGACACGCTGCACTTGCCGGAAGTGGTGTCCTTCACCGCCGAAGATAACCAGCCGTCGCGCCGGGTGATGACGCGCATCGGCATGCGCTTCGACGGCGAAACCTTCCTGCACCCGCGTCTGCCGGCGGGCCATCCGCTGCAACAGCACGTCTTGTACCGGCTGAACCGGCAAACGTGGCGCGAACGCCACGGCGATTAATACAGCGTATCCTTCAGCCGCTGCGGCAGCGCGCTGTCGTACTCCTCACCGTCGAAGCGCGTTTGGCTCACCGCGGCCAAAATATGGCCGGGGCTGGGCAGCGCCGAACGTTCGAGGCGGCTTCCCTCTTCCCACAATCCCGAACGCAAGATCGCCCGGCTGCACTGGAAGAACACCGCCTCCACCCGAATGCGCAGCACCGAACGCGGCAACTGGTTGCGGTAGGCGAAGCGCTGCAGCACCGCCGGCGCCACCACGATCTCCGCCCGCCCGTTAATCCGCAGCGTTTCGCCGATGCCGGGGATCAGCAACAGCAGCGCCACCCGGTTATCGTGCAGGATATTGCGCAGGCTATCGATGCGATTATTGCCGCGCCGGTCCGGCAGCAGCAGGGTTTTCTCGTCTTCGATCTGGATAAAACCGGCCGGATCGCCGCGCGGGGAAACATCCATGCCGTCCGGCCCGACGGTCGAGAGGGCGGCAAACGGCGCCGCCTCGATAAACGGACGGTACGCCGGGTGGATATAGCTGACTTCTTTAAAAACCGAGGGCGCGGCGGGTTTGCCGTAAAGCTGTTCCAGCGCCGCGAGGTCGTTGATGATATCGCCAGACATTGCAGTTTCCTGAATAAGTCATATTGACTCCTTCAGCATAGAGCAAAATCGCCGGCGACTCTTACTCAGCGCTGGCGTGGTTCAGCGTCTGAATGTCGTCCGCATCCAGCGTCAGGCGGGTGGCGCTGACCAACTCATCCAACTGCGGCAACGAGGTGGCGCTGACGATCGGCGCGGTGATGCTCGGGCGCGCAATCAGCCAGGCCAGCGAGACCTGCGCCGGGGAGCTGCCGTGTTTGCCCGCCACCTGATCCAGCGCCGCCAGAATGCGGAAACCGCGCGGGTTCAGGTAGCGTTCGACGATGCGATCGCCGCGCTGGCTTTTGCCCTCGTCCGCTTTGCTGCGGTATTTGCCGGTCAGAAAACCACTGGCCAGCGCGAAGAAATTGATCACCCCGAGCCCGTGGCGCTGCGCCACGCCTTCCAGCTCGGCTTCATACCCTTCGCGCGCATACAGATTGTACTCCGGCTGCAGGGTTTCGTAGCGCGCCAATCCGTTGTTCTCGCTCACCCGCAGCGCTTCTTCCAGGCGATCCGCCTGATAGTTGGAGGCGCCGATCGCCCGCACCTTGCCGGCTTTGATCAGCGCATCGAACGCCGCCAGCGTCTCTTCCAGCGGCGTATCGCGGTCATCGTCGTGCGACTGGTAGAGATCGATATAATCGGTTTGCAGACGGCGCAGCGAATCTTCCACCGCCTGCTGAATATAGCGCGGCGACAGCCCCTGTTTGCCTTCGCCCATCGGTTTGCCCACCTTGGTGGCGATGATCACCTGGTCGCGCTTGCCGCTCTTCTTCAGCCATTCGCCGATGACGGTTTCCGATTCGCCGCCCCGGTTGCCCGGCGCCCAGCTGGAATAGACATCGGCGGTATCGATAAAGTTGAGCTGATTGTCCACCAGCGCATCCAGCAGGCTGAACGAGGTCGCTTGATCCGCCGTCCAGCCGAACACGTTGCCGCCAAAGGTCAACGCCGGCACCTGAATGCCCGAACGGCCCAGTTGTTTCTTGCTCATCACAAAGGCTCCATGGGTTAAATGATTTGCCTGTTAATTATTAGCGCCAAATGCAGGAAATCGTTAAAACGTATTGGCTATAAGCCGGAATAAATCACTTATAAACATAGCACGCGCAAATCACCCACTTATTAAGACAATGCTGACGGTTCCTCCATATTTCCTTCATTTTTATGCCGTCTTCGCTGGCTAAACTAGTATCCTGTAAGGAGTGTCATTTTTGTGGCAATGAGTGCCCGCGCCCCTGCCTTTTGGAGAGAATTTTCACCACCATGAATGCAAAACCCCAACGTCGTTCCCTGCTGCTGCGCCTGCTGGCTGCGGCGATTGCGATCATCGTCGCCGTTCTGGCCTGGCGCCATTTCAGCGCCGTTCAACCGACCGCCGGGACGACGCCGGGCGCGCACCAGGCCGCCGGTAAAACGGGAGCGGGCCGCGCGGCGGGCGGCAGACGCGGCGCGCCAATGTCGCCGGTGCAGGCGGCGACAGCCACGCAACAAACCGTGCCGCGCTATCTTTCCGGCTT